>JAEZHQ010000147.1 GCA_023416455.1 Pseudomonadota bacterium
GGCGTCGCGCACGCCGTCGTCCATCAGCACCGCGGCCAGCCCCAGCGCCTGGGCGCGCGCCGCCCGGATGGTCTGCTCGCGGCGCGGCTGTTCGCGCGGCACGATCAGCGCCCGCTTGTCGAAGGACAGGATCTCGCAGAAGGTGTTGTAGCCGCCCATGGCGACCACGCCGGCCGCGCCCTGCATCAGCCGCTCGATCCGCGCCTCGAAGGTGATGGCCTGCAACGCCGGCAGGGCCTCGGCGCGGGCCAGGAACTGGGCCTGGAGGTCCGGCTGCATGAAGGGCCCCAGCACCAGGAGGGCGCGGCAGGGAAGGGTCGGGTCGCTTTCGTAGGCGCGCAGCACCCAGTCGATCAGCGCCTCGCCGTCGCCGCCGCCGCCGGCGGTGACCAGGATGTAGGGCTCGCCGGGCCACTCCGGCAGGTGCGGGCCGGCCGGCGGCGCCGTCCGCTGCAGGTAGCCGGTGTAGACCATCTTGGCGCGCACCCGTTCGGGGACGTCGATCCCCTCCAGCGGGTCGCAGATCTGCGGCAGGCCGTAGACCCACAGCTCGTCGTAGAGATCCTCCAGGGCGGGCAGCACCTTCTTGCGCTCCCATTCCGGGGCGAGCAGGGCGGGCTCGTCCATCACGTCGCGCAGGCCGAGGACCAGCGGCACCCCCCGCTCCTTGAGGTCGTGCAGGGTCTCCCGCACCTCGCCGCGCAGGCCGAGCGGCTCCTTGTCGACGATGAGCAGGTCGGGCTGGTAGATCGCCGCCGTGTGGCGGATCAGCGAGGCCCGCATGGCCAGGATCTCGTCGATGTCCAGGTGCAGGTTCAGCGCCGTGTATTCCCCGTCGCGCAGCTTGATGACGCCGGGGATGCGCACGAAGTCCACCCGCGCGCGGAAATCGAAGCTGCCGATGATCGGCGAGCCGGAAAGGATCAGGACGGACAGATCCCGGTGGCGTTCCACCAGGGCGTGGGCGATGGCGCGGCAGCGGCGCAGGTGGCCGAGGCCGAAGGTGTCGTGGCTGTAGATCAGGACGCGGCCGGAGGTCGGGCGATCGCTCATGAGCCCCCTTCCCTTGTCTGGCGGGACCGGTGTCGGGATCGTCCGGCCGGCAGCCGTCGGCCGAGCCCCAAGGAGTCTTAGCAGACGACAGGCAGCGGAACCATGTCCTTTGCCGTCATGCAGCAAAGGGAGTAGGGTATCTTCCACCTCTGCGCGCCGCTGCCGCCTTGCGTAGAATGGCGCCATGGACTCCAGCATCTTTCGCTTCATCCTTCGGCACAGCGCCCGCCAGCAGGTGGCGCTGGCCGCGATGACGCTGGCCTCCTTCCCGTTTCTTTACGCCTCGCTCGACCTTCCCAAGCGGATCATCAACGAAGCCATCGCCGGCAAGGGGGTGCCGGAGGCGGTGCTCGGCGTCCATCTCGACCAGATCACCTACCTGTTCGTGCTGTGCGGGCTGTTCCTCGGCCTGGTGCTGATCAACGGCTGGTTCAAGTACGCCATCAACACCTACAAGGGCCGGCTGGGCGAACGGATGCTGCGCCGCCTGCGCTTCGATCTGTACCTGCGGGTGCTGCGCTTCCCGCTGCCGCGCTTCCGCCGGATGTCGGCGGGCGAGATCATCCCCATGATCACCGCCGAGGTGGAGCCGCTGGGCGGCTTCATCGGCGATGCCATCGCCATCCCGGTGTTCCAGGGCGGCACGCTGCTGGTCTATCTCGCCTTCATCTTCATCCAGGATCCGGTGCTGGGGGCCGCCGCCGTCGCCCTCTACCCGTTCCAGGGCTGGCTGATCCCGCGCCTCCAGCGCAAGGTCAACCAGCTCGGCAAGCTCCGGGTGCGCGCCATGCGCGGCGTCGCCGACCGCGTCGGCGAGACGGTGGCCGGCATCCAGGAGGTGCACAGCCACGACGCCGCCGCCTGGCACCTCGCCGACATCAGCCACCGGTTCGGCGACGTCTACGACATCCGCTTCGAGATCTACCAGCGCAAGTTCTTCGTCAAGTTCCTGAACAATTTCATCAACCAGCTCACCCCCTTCTTCTTTTATTCGATCGGCGGCTACCTGGTGATCCGCGGCCAGCTTTCCTTCGGCGCGCTGGTGGCGGTGCTGGCCGCCTACAAGGACCTGGCGGCGCCGTGGAAGGAGCTGCTCGACTGGTACCAGCAGAAGGAGGACAACCGGATCAAGTACGAGCAGGTCGTCGAGCAGTTCGACGCTCCCGGGCTGCTCGACGAGCGCCTGCTGGACGAGGAGGAGGACGTGCCGCTCCGCGGCACGCTGACCTTCCACGGGGTCGGCTTCGGCGAGGACGGGAGCGCACGGGTGCTGGACGGCGTGACCTGCGAGCTGCCGCTGGACGGCCACACGGCGGTGCTCGGCACCGGCTCCGGCCGCGACGAGCTGGCGCTGCTGGCCGCCCGCGTGCTGCGGCCAAGCGTCGGACAGATCCGGCTGGGCGAGCGCGACTACGCCAGCCTTCCCGAAAGCGTGACCGGCCGGCGCGCCGCCTATGTGGGGGCCACCCCATACCTGTTCGCCGCCCCGCTCTACGACAATCTGGTCTACGGCCTGCGCCACCGCCCGCTGCGCCCCGGCCGGCGGCCGGCGGAGGTGGCCCAGCGGCGCGTCGCCGAGTCGCGGCTGACCGGCAACTCCACCTACGACGTCACCGCGGACTGGATCGACTACGCCGCCGCCGGCTGCGACGGGCCGGAGGATCTGAAGGCGCGCATCCTCCAGATCCTGCGGCTGGTCGATCTGGACGGGGACGTCTACGCCATGGGCCTGACCCGCACGGTCGATCCCGGCCATCACCCCGCCGTCGCCGCCCGCGTGCTGGAGGCGCGCGAGGCGATGCGCACGCTTCTGGAGGATCCCGAACTCGGCCGGCTGGTCGAGCGGTTCGACCCCGCCCGTTTCACCATGAACGCCAGCGTGGCGGAGAACCTGCTGTTCGGCACCCCCATCGGTCCGGTCTTCCAGCCCGAGGCGCTGGCCTCCAACCCCTACGTGCTGCGCGTCCTGGAGCGGGTCGGGCTGGCCGACTCGCTGCTGCGGGCCGGCCACAAGGTGGCGGAGACCATGGTCGAGCTGTTCGCCGGCCTGCCGCCGGGGCACGAGTTCTTCGAGCGCTTCTCCTTCATCGGCTTCGCCGACCTGCCCGAGTACCAGGCGATCCTGGCGCGCATCGCCAAGGAAGGGCTGGACAGCCTCAAGCCCGACGAGCGGATGCGGCTGATGGCCCTGCCCTTCCGGCTGGTCCCCGCCCGCCACCGCCTGGGGCTGATGACGCCCCGGATCGAGGCGCAGCTCCTGGAGGCCCGGCGCCTCTTCGCCGCCGACCTGCCGGCCGACCTGCGCCCGTTTGTCGCCTTCTTCGATCCGGACACCTACAACACGGCCGCCAGCATCCAGGACAACATCCTGTTCGGCAAGCTGGTCTACGGCCAGGCCCAGGTCCAGTCGCGGGTCGGCCGCATCCTGGCCGGGCTGGTGGACCGGCTGCACCTGCGCGACACCATCATCGAGGTGGGGCTGGACCATCCGGTCGGCGTGGCCGGGTCGCGCCTGTCGATCGCCCAGCGGCAGAAGACGGCGCTGGCCCGCGCGCTGCTGAAGCGGCCCGACCTGCTGGTGCTGAGCGAGGCGACGAGCAGCCTCGACGCCGCCAGCCAGAGCCGCGTGCACGCCGCCATCCTGGAGGAGCGGGCGGGGCGCGGCCTCGTCTGGGTGCTGCACCGCGCCGCCCTGGCGCGCGCCTTCGAATCGGTGATCGTGCTGAAGGACGGGCGCGTCGCCGAGCACGGGCGGTTCGAGACCCTGAACCGGCCCGGCACGCTGCTGCACGAGCTGATGGACGCGGAATGACGGCCGACGGCGTTCGCCGCGTCCATCCGGCGCCTCCGGCTCGAACCCGGCCGCACCCGGCGCGGCGCTGCGCCGGAGAAGACGCCGACGCTGCGGTCGCCGGGTGGGGCGTTCGTGGGTGAAGGCGGAAAAATCGGCGGTCCCGCCCGTCGGCCATGGAACCGCCCCAATCGATGTCTTAGCATCGATTTGGAGGGTCATGCGAACAAAAGGCCGGGCGCCGCCCGCGCGGCACCCGGCCGGCAGGGAGAAGGCTTGCCCCATGAGCATCGCCGAGGAAGTCGCGTGCCTGCGGAAGATTCCGCTGTTCGCCAACGTCGAGACCGCCAAGCTGAAGCTGCTCGCCTTCACCAGCGAGCGGGTCGCCTACAAGCCCGGCGAGGCCCTGTTCCACCAGGACGAGATGGGGACTTGCGCCTTCATCATCCTGAGCGGCCGGGCCGCCGTCGAGGTCCTTACCCCGACCGGCCCGGTCGCCGTGGCCACGCTGGGTCCGAGCGAGATCGTCGGCGAGATCGCCATCCTCTGCGACGTGCCGCGCACCGCCTCGGTGGTGGCGGTGAGCGAGCTTGAGGCGCTGTGCGTGCCCAAGGAGCATTTCTTCCAGATGGTCACCGAGTTCCCGCAGATGGCCGTGGAGATCATGCGCGTTCTGGCCCAGCGGCTGGAGAAGACCACCGCCCGCCTGCGCGAGGTGCTGAGCGGGCCGCTGCCGTGACCGCCGGCGCCCGCCGCGTCCTCGTCCATGTCCAGCATCTGCTCGGCGTCGGCCACGACCGGCGCGCCGCCCTGATCGTCCGGGCGCTGGCCGGGGCCGGCATGGCGGTGACGGTGCTGCGCGGCGGGCATCCGGTGCCGGGCGCCGGTTACGGGCCGGCCACGCTGGTCCAGCTGCCTCCGGTCCGCGCCGCCGACGCGACCTTCAAGACACTGCTGGACGAGGCCGGCCGGCCCATCGACGCGGCCTGGCGGGCGCGCCGGGCCGACATGGTTCTGGCCGCCTTCCACCGGACCCGTCCCGACCTGCTTCTGGTCGAGTCCTTCCCCTTCGGACGGCGCGCCTTCGGGTTCGAACTCGTGCCGCTGCTGGAGGCGGCGCGCGCCGCCGGGGCCGTCACCGCCTGCTCGGTGCGCGACATCCTGGTCGCCAGGACCGACCCCGGGCGGCTGGAGGAGACGGTCGCCACCGCGCGCGCCCTGTTCGACCATGTGCTGGTCCACGGCGACCCGGACCTCGTCCCCTTCGAGGCCAGCTTCCCGCCGGCGGCGCGGCTGGCCGACCGGCTGCGCTACACCGGCTACGTGGCGGCTCCGGAGGCGGAGGCGGAGCCGGACGGGATGGACGGCACCGACGGGACGGACGAGGTGGTGGTGTCGGTGGGCGGCGGGGCGGTCGGCCTGCCGCTGTTGCGGGCGGCGCTGGCCGCCCGCCCGCTGACCCCGGCGCGCGATGCGCGGTGGCGGCTTCTGGCCGGGCCGGACCTGCCCGCGGGGGATCTGCGCGCGCTGGCCGGCGAGGCCCCGCCCGGCGTGGTGGTGGAGCGGGCGCGGCCGGACTTCCCCGCCCTGCTCCGCCGCTGCCGCCTGTCGATCAGCCAGGCCGGGTACAACACGGTGCTGGACCTGATCCGGGCGGGCTGCCGCGCCGTGGTGGTGCCCTTCGCCGCCGGCGCGGAGACCGAGCAGGCGTGCCGCGCCCGCCTGCTGGAGCGGCGCGGCCGGCTGGTCGTCGTGGCGGAGGCCGGCC
>JAEZHQ010000286.1 GCA_023416455.1 Pseudomonadota bacterium
AATTTCCAGCTTACCTATGAGACGAAGGTCGATACAAAAATCGACAATTCGGATGCAAACAAAACGATATCATCACCTTATTGAGTGTGCCAGGAGGCGAATCATGGCATCAGTGTCATTTAATAACGGTTACATCCTTGAGATAAATAATAATGGAGATCTTATAGTAACTCAGCAACCTGGCGGCATCGATATTGAAGAATTTGGCAATGATATTGATGGAGTACTTGAAGTTAATGAGGTATTCAGCACACCGTATGATTTGAATTCTCCTACTTTTGTGGGCTATACTGAAGATGGAGGAATAGTTTTTTATTTTATTTCTTATAATAATGAAAAAATTTATGCTATTGCAACAAACTCTTCCTACAAAAATGGAGATATAATAACATTCACAGCGGCAGACTACACCATCCCGTGCTACCTGCGCGGCACCTCCATACTGACCTCCCGCGGAAAAGTTCCTGTTGAGGAGCTGCGGCTTGCCGACAAGGTCCTGACGCTTTCACACAAGTTCCGTCCGATCAAATGGATCGGCCGGCGCAGCTACGCCCGGCCGTTCATCCGCAAGGACATGGAGGACGATGTCCTCCCCATCCGCGTCCGCAAGGGCGCGCTCGGCCATGGCGTGCCGCACCGCGACCTCCACGTCTCTCCCGGACACGCGCTGTATTTCGAGGACACGCTGATTCCGGCCAAGGCGCTGGTCAACGGCCTGACCGTCACCCGTGTCGGGGACCTGGAGCAACTCGACTACTTCCATATCCTGCTGGACCAACACGACGTGATCTGGGCCGAGGGCGCGGCGGCCGAGAGCTACGAGATCCACGGCAACCTGAAGGGCTTCTCCAACTGGGCCGAATACGAGGAGCTGTGCGGCGGCGAACCCGCCGGCGAGCCGCAGGACTGCTTCCCGCGACGTTCCGAGGGACCGGTGTGCGACAGGCTGCGCGCCTTGCTGCTGGAGCGGGCCGAGGCGATCGGCTTTTCCCGGACCTCCGACCCCGGGCTCACCTTGACCGCCGACGGCGTGACGGTGGAACCCCAGTCGGTCGAAGGCCGCGTCTGCACTTTCCGCCTCGCGGAGCGCCCGTCCGAACTGAGGCTGGCTTCGCGCTCCAGCAAGCCCAGCTGGGTGCTGCCGCCAAGCACGGACGCCCGCTGGCTGGGGGTGCCGGTCGGCCGCATCGTCCTGAAGAGCGCCGCGACGACGCTGGAGATTGCGCACGACCACCCCGCCCTCGCCGATGGCTTTCACCAAGCGGAGAGGCTGCACCGCTGGACCGACGGCGACGCGCTTCTCCCGCCGTCGTTCCTCGCCTGCCTGCCCGAGGGCGCGGTGACGGTGAAAGTTCACCTCGCGCCGAACATGCTGCCGTACTACATCGCTCCGGTGGATGAGCCCCCCATGACGCTTCCGCAGGCCCCGGACGAGGCCGCCGCGGAAGGCATGGGCGCGGCGGCGGAACCGGAGGCGGCGGAACCGGAGCCTCCGGCGTTGCCCGCGCAACCGGCCAGTGCCGCCTGACCCGTTCCGGCCGCAACCGGCGCACGCCGGCCGGTATCCGCTTCAGCCCCCGCTGCCGCACCGGAGCGGATCGCGAGGCCGGCCCTCCCCTGCCCCGACACCGCGGGGAGGGGGTCGCCTATGATGAGGGTGCCGGCGGTCAGCCGTCCTTGTGGATCTGCTCCTGCTGGTAGGCGGTCAGGCCCAGGCGCTGGATCAGGTCGAGCTGGGTCTCCAGCCAGTCGATGTGCTCCTCGGTGTCCTCCAGGATCGCCTCGAAAATCTCGCGGCTCTGGTAATCCCGCACCGCCTCGCACTCGGCGATGGCCTCCAGCAGGTTGCCGCGGTTGTGGCTCTCGATGCCGAGGTCGGCGTTGAGCATCTCCGGCAGATCCTCGCCGATCTTCAGCTTGTGCAGATCCTGGAGATTGGGCAGCCCGTCCAGGAAGAGGATGCGTTCGACGAGCTTGTCGGCGTGCTTCATCTCGCCGATCGACTCTTCGTAGACTTTGTCCGCGATCCGCTCCAGGCCCCAGTTCTTCAGCATGCGGGCATGCAGATAATACTGATTGATCGCCGTCAGCTCGTTGGTCAGGATCGTGTTGAGATGACGGATGACCGTCGGATCGCCTTTCATGGTCCCCTCCTCTTGGTCCCCTCGCTGTTGGGCCGCCGCGCGGACGCGCCGCCGGAACCGCCCCCCGTGGCGAGAAACGGCAGTCTAATGCAATCGCCGGGGCGCATGGAACGTCTTTTGCGGCGCGCCATCCGCTCCCAAGCGATCCCGCCGGTCAGCCCTGCCCCCGCAGGACGGCGGCCAGGGCGCGCAGCCCCTCGTCCCCGGCCATCGCCTCCAGGGGCACGCCGAGGCGGCGGCGCCAGTTCGGATGCTGGTCCACCGTGCCCGGGAGGTTGGGCTGCTCCAGCTCCCCCAGCGCGTCCTCGATCTGCATCATGACGATCCGGCCGGGCGTGCGGGCGAGGTAGCGGTGCACCGCCTCCACCAGCTCGCGCGAGAAGGGCTGGCCGCCGTCGTCGCTGGTGTAGCGGGCCGGCTTCAGCCCCTCGCGGGACAGCGCCTGCAACAGCCGCCAGCGCTCCACCCCGCGCTCCCAGGCGTCGCGGTCGCGCGCGCCCTGGTCGGGATAGAGGTCGAGGCGGCGGCGCCAGTCCAGATCCCGGCCGGCCCAAAAGCCCTTGAAGGTGGGCAGGTCGTGGGTGGTCACCGTGACCATGGCGGCGGCCGGATAGTCCCAGGGCGCCTTGAAGCCGCCGTCCGGCCCGCGCTCGAAATAGAGCACCCGGTAGCTCAGGATGCCGGCGCGCTCCATGGCCGGGCGGAAACCCTCGGGCACCGTGCCCAGATCCTCGCCGATGACGACGCAGCGGTTGCGCCGGCTTTCCAGCGCCACGATGCGCAGCAGATCGGCCAT
Organism: Pseudomonadota bacterium; assembly: GCA_023416455.1. Lineage (GTDB taxonomy): Bacteria > Pseudomonadota > Alphaproteobacteria > Azospirillales > Azospirillaceae > Azospirillum. The sequence continues at coordinate 2,941 of JAEZHQ010000286.1, forward strand.
GGGATAGCGGACGTACGCGCCGTCGCTGCCGTCGGCCGGGATCCAGAACAGGTGCTGCAAGGCCATGACATGGTCGATGCGCAGGGCACCGGCGTGGCGCATGTTGGCGCGCAGCATGGCGACGAAGCTGCGGTAAGCCGATTCCCGCAGCCCCACCGGCGATAGCGGGGCGAGCCCCCAGTTCTGCCCCTTCTGGTTGAACTGGTCGGGCGGTGCGCCGACGCTGGCGCCCTGCACGACGATGCCGGACTCCGCCCAGGCCGCCGCCCCGCCGGGATGCGCCGCCACCGCCAGATCGCGGTAGAAGCCCAGCGCCAGCCCGGCCCGCCGGCCGCGCTCCGCCGCCTCACCCAACTGGCGGTCGGCCTCCCACTGGAGATACTCGTAGAAATCCACCCGGTCGGCCCGCTCGACGGCGAAGGCCCGGACCTCAGGGCTGTCCGGGTCCTGGAGGGGAGCCGGCCAGTCGCGCCACATCCACAAGGACGGGCACAAGGACGGATCCCGGCCGTAGAACCGCTCGTGCAGCGCCTCGAAGACGGCGTGGCGGTGCAGCCCCTCGCCCATCTCCTGGCGGAAGGCCGCGAAGGCGCGGCGCCGCGGCGCGTCCTCCGGCAGGGCGCGGAAGGCGGCGTGGAGCCGCTCCAGCACCGGCAGCTTCAGCCCCGCCACCGCCGGATGGTCGACCAGCTCGGCCGCCCGTGCCGCGGCCAGCCGGCGGCGGTGGTCGTCCGAAGCGATCAGGGCCGCCGCCTCCGGCGCGTCGGCCAGCTCGGGCACCCGCTCCACGTCGATGCAGAGGATGTTGAGGAAGCGGCGGCTGGACGGCGAATAGGGGCCGATGTGGCGGGGGTCGGCCGGGAACAGGGCGTGCAGCGGGTTGAGCCCGACCAGCCCGGCACCGAGCCGGGCCGCCATCTCGGCGAAGCCGCCGAGGTCGCCGAAGTCGCCCATGCCCCAGTCGTGGCCGCTCCGCAGCGCGTAGAGCTGGAGTCCGATGCCCCAGCACCGCCCGCCGGGCACCGCCTCCTCCACGCCCAGGCAGCGTTCCGGCGCCACGATCACGGTGGTCTCGCCGCCGAGGGTGCCGGCGGCGTCGCGCGGACGGATCGTCACGGTCAGGCGGTGGTAGCCCAGCGGCAGGCCGCCGGGCAGCCGCAGGGCGAGCCTGCGGCGCTCGCAGGCCAGCCCGTCCAGCCGCGTCGCCGCCTCCAGCGGCAGCGCGCCCAGCGCCAGCGCGTCCGCGTGCACGGCACCGGACTCCTCCTCCAGTGACCAGGACAGTTCGGCCTCTTCCAGGCCGGCCGGCACCGCGACGGGGAGCGACGGAGCGGCCCCCTCGTCGAGCACGACGACGGGGGGCAGCGTGCGGCGCCACGCCCGCTCCTCCACCGCCCGCAGGCTGGAGGCCACCTCGGAGTCGGTGGCGGCGGGCAGGCCCATGGCGGTGATCAGCGCCCGCTTGGTCGCCTGCGACGTCTCCCGCCGGTTGCCCCAGATGTCGTGGTAGAAGGGCTCGATGCCAACCAGGTCGGCCAGCCGGTCGAGAGCGCTCATGCACGGTCCCCGCGGATTGGTGTGGTGGCGGACGGCCAGACCCGGCCGCCCCCGGTCCGGACGCTGCGTCCGCAAGGGTGGACAGGCATGGGGGATGGACGGACGCCCGCCCCCGGGACCGGGAGCGGGCGGAGTTCGGACAAGCTGCCGCCTGGCAGAGGAAACGCGGCCGGAAGCCGGCCGCTTGGCGGAAGAGACGCGGCCGGGAGCCGGCCGCTCACCCCTCGCCGAGGGGGATGGCCACGAAGCGCAGGTCGCCCTGACGGTCGACCAGAAGCAGGACCGACTTCTTGCCCTGCTCCTTGGCCTTCTGGATCTTGCCGG
>JAEZHQ010000616.1 GCA_023416455.1 Pseudomonadota bacterium
CCGCAGCGGCGGCTCCGCGTCCGCAAGCGGCGGCTCCGTGCCGGCAAGCGGCGGCCGCCGCACCGGGGCACCGTCCCCGCTGCGCCGCCGCTCCCCCATGTGCAGGTCTTGCGCGCTCATGGCTCCACCCCGTCCGCCGCCCGCCGGTCAGGCCGCCCCGGCGCGCAGGCAGTCGTGGATGTGCACGACTCCCAGCGGCCGTTCGGCCTCGATCACGAACAGGCTGGTGATCTGCTTCTCGTTCATTTCCCGCAGCGCCTCCACCACCAGCGCCCTCGGCCGGATCGTCTTGGGCCGCGGCGACATGATGCTGTCCGCGCGCTCGCCCAGAAGCTCCGGCTGGAGGTGGCGGCGCAGGTCGCCGTCGGTGATGACCCCGGCCAGCGCGCCCGCCGCGTCCACCACCCCGACGCAGCCCAGGCGCTTGGCCGTCATCTCCAGGATGACGTCGGAAAGCGGGGTGTCGAGCCGGCACAGCGGCGTGTCGGCTCCGCCGTGCATGACCTCGGCGACCGTCAGAAGCGCCCGGCCGAGCTGGCCGCCGGGATGCAGCTCCCGGAAGTCGGAGGCGGTGAAGCCGCGGCGCTCCAGCAGCGCCACCGCCAGGGCGTCGCCGAGGGCCAGCATCATGGTGGTCGAGGTGGTCGGGGCCAGCCCCAGCGGGCACGCCTCGGGCGCCGGGGGCAGCACCAGCGCCACGTCCGCGCGCTCGGCCAGCGACGAGCCGGCCCGGCGGGTGACGCCGATCAGCGGGATGGCGAAGCGGCGGGTGTAGGCGACGATGTCCGACAGCTCGTGCGTCTCGCCGGAATTGGACAGGGCGATCACCGCGTCGTCGCGCGCCACCATGCCGAGGTCGCCGTGGCTGGCCTCGCCCGGATGGACGAAGAAGGCCGGGGTGCCGGTGGAGGCCAGGGTCGCGGCGATCTTGCGGGCGACGTGGCCCGATTTGCCCATGCCGGTGACGACGACGCGGCCCCCGATGGCGGCCAGCCGGTCGAGCGCGCGGCTGAAGGCGCCGTCCAGGCCGGCGGCCAGCGCCGACAGCGCGTCCGCCTCCATGCGCAGGACGCGCCGGGCGCTGGCGATGTCGCGGCCGGCGGCGGCCGTGGCGACGCTGTCCGCGGGATCCGCTTCGGCCGGACGGTCGATTAGGCTGGTCAAGGCTGCGCTCGCCCCATTCATGTGATCCAACGCTTGCGGTTCGGCGCAAGGGAGGCCCCGGGCCGGGCCGGCCGGACGGCCGGAGACCAGCGCGCGGACGGGCCGTCGCCTCGCGGCGGCAGTATGCCCAGCAGCGGGGCGTCGGTCAAATCAACGCCCGATCGGCCAGCCCTATTCCCTCCGGGGTGCGCTCAATGCGCCAGAATGTCCGGCTCGTCCCAGCCGCCGAGGTCGAGCGCGCCGCGGGCCGGCAGGAAGTCGAAGCAGGCCCTGGCCAGCAGGGTGCGCCCTTCGCGCGCCAGCAGGGCGTCGAGCCGCTCCTTGAGGTCGTGCAGGTGGAGCACGTCGGAGGCCGCGTACTTCATCTGCTCCGGCGTCAGCTCGGCCGCCCCCCAGTCGGAGGACTGCTGCTGCTTGGACAGCTCCACCCCCAGCAGGTCCTTGACGAGATCCTTCAGCCCGTGCCGGTCGGTGTAGGTGCGCACCAGCTTGGAGGCGACCTTGGTGCAGTAGACCGGCTGGCAGGTCACGTCGAGATACTGCCGCATCACCGCCACGTCGAAGCGGGCGAAGTGGAACAGCTTGATCACCTCGGGATCGTCCAGCAGGCGCTTCAGGTTCGGCGCCTCGTAGCGGCCCTGGCGGAACTGCACCAGATGGACGGTGCCGTCGCCGGGCGACAGCTGCACCAGGCACAGCCGGTCGCGGTGGGGGTCGAGCCCCATGGTCTCGGTGTCGATGGCGACGGCGCCGCCGCGCGCGATGGACTTCAGGTCGAGACCGTCCGGCAGGTCGCCGTCATGGAGGTCGATGGGCATCAGTGGCATTCCCGCCTGTCAACGGTCCCCGGCCGCGGACCCCAGAAACGACGAACACCGCCCTGCCCTTCCCATCCCCCGGAGGGGAGGATCATGGCATGCGGTGCAGCCGGGTGGAATGGTGCCCAGGAGAAGACTCGAACTTCCACGACATTTCTGCCACAGGTACCTGAAACCTGCGCGTCTACCAATTCCGCCACCTGGGCTCGGTGTGGGCCGCTTATGTAGCCGGCCGCCACAACCCCGTCAACAGGTTTTTTCGCCTCCCCGGCGGCCGTCCGCGCGGGGAACGGGCGCCCCCGCGCGATTCTGCACGCTGGCCTCGCCGCGACGCTTTCTATATAAGCAAGCCCCGATCCGCAGCCCCGCGACCGGACCCGGGCGCCGGGGCCTCCGGCCGGCGGCCGGAGCGGGGTGTTGCGGGCCCAACGGCACGGGAGAAGGTCGATGTCCTATCGCTATCAGATTGCCACGGTGTTCGGCGGTTCGGGCTTCATCGGCCGCCATCTGATCCGGCGCCTCGCCAAGTCCGGCGCCATCGTCCGCGTCGTCACGCGCCATCCGAACCAGGCCAACTTCCTGAAGACCGCCGGCTCGGTCGGGCAGATCGTCCCGATGGCCGCCGACGTCACCAAGGACGAGTCGGTGGCGCGCGCCGTCCAGGGCAGCGACATCGTCATCAACCTGATCGGCACGCTGTACGAGCGCGGCCCCTGGACCTTCCAGGCGGTCCATGTCGACGCCCCGGCGCGCATCGCGCGCATCGCCCGGGCGAACGGCGTGCGCCGGCTGGTCCATGTCTCGGCGCTGGGCGCCGACGGGGCCTCGGCCTCGGCCTACGCGCGCTCCAAGGCGGCGGGCGAGAAGGCCCTGCTGGCGGAGTTCCCGGAGGCAACCATCCTGCGCCCGAGCATCGTCTTCGGGCCCGAGGACAGCTTCTTCAACACCTTCGCCGCGCTGGCCCAGATCTCCCCGGTCCTGCCGCTGATCGGCGGCGCCACCCGCTTCCAGCCGGTCTATGTGGGCGACCTGGCCGACGCCATCACCGCCGCCGCCCACCGCGACGACAGCCGGGGCCGCACCTACGAGCTGGGCGGCCCACGGACCTACAGCTTCCGCGAACTGATGGAGCTGATGCTGCGGGAGATCCGCCGCAAGCGCCTGCTCGTCCCGGTGCCCTGGCGCGTCGCCGAGGTCGTGGGCGGCCTGCTGGAGAAGGTCCCGGTCATCGCCCCGCCGCTGACCCGCGACCAGGTGGAGATGCTGAAGACGGACAATGTGGTGTCCGGGCAGGCCCCCGGACTCGCCGACCTCGGCATCACCGAGGCCGCCACCTGCGAGGTGATGCTGCCGACCTACCTGTCGCGCTTCATCGTCGGCGGCCGCTCCTCCACGCTGACGCGCGATGTCGGCACCTTCGGGAAGTACCCCAGCGCGCACTAGAGTTTCGTGCGTTTAATCTGAAACGCACGAAACTCCAGGCCTTTGTTTTGCGAGCGGATCGCTTCAAATCGATTCCGATTTGAAGCGATCCGCTCTATGGCCGGCCGAGCGCGATCTTCAGGCCGAGGGCGACCAGGATGGCGCCGCACAGGGCGTCGATCGGCCGGCGCAGGCCGCGGTAGGCGGACTGGACGCGCGGCATCGAGAACAGCGACGCGATCGTCAGGTGCCAGCCGAGCGAGAGCGCCGCGATCAGCGCCGCCGTGGCCGGGTAGAGCCAGGCCGGGGCGTCGCCCGGAAAGACGGCCGCGAACACGCTGGTCCAGAAGGCGCCCGACTTCGGGTTGGTCAGGCTCGTCAGCAGGCCGGTGCGCAGCGCCGCGCGGCCGCCGGCCGGGGCCTGCACCCCGGCGGCGGCGGACGCCTCGTGGCCCGGGCCGGCCTTCCAAAGGAGCCGGGCGCCGAACCAGAGGAGATAGAGCGCCCCCGCGGTGCGGACCGCGGCGTAGAGCCAGTCGACCCGCGCCAGCACGGCGGCCACCCCCATCATGGCCAGCACGGCCCAGGCGACCGAGCCGACGGAGATGCCGACGGCCGTCAGGACTCCCAGCCGGCGGCGGCCGGACAGGGACAGCTGGCTGATGATGAGGACGTTGGGACCCGGGCTCGCCGCTGCGAGGAGATAGAGAACGGCGATCTGGGCAAGCGTTGCGATGTGGCTGTGGTCCATGGCCCCTTCCTTGCGGCGGTTCAGCCGCCCGCTCCCGTGCCGCCCTCCCGCAGGGCGGCCAGCAGGCCGGCGAGCGCGCCCGGTCCGCGCATCAGCGGCCCCATCACCGCCACCCCCGCCGCCCCGGCCCGCCGGC
>JAEZHQ010000339.1 GCA_023416455.1 Pseudomonadota bacterium
GGTGCCCCCGCGGCGGCCTTTTCCGCATCTCCCCGCCCCGTCGCCCGCCCGCAAGGTCCCTCGAAAAAGGTTTCACCATAACGGCTTAGCTTGACGCTCCCAGCCCCCGGTGGCACGCTTGGGGCAAATGGCGCGAGCAACGTGCCGGCAGATGGGGAACGAAACCGCCATGACCAGGTCCGAGCTGATCCAGCGGCTCGCGGAGCGCAATCCGCACCTGTACCAGCGCGACATCGAGAAGATCGTCGGCACCATCTTCGATGAGATCACCGAGGCGCTCGCCCGTGGCGACCGGGTGGAGCTGCGCGGCTTCGGCGCCTTCTCCGTGAAGCGGCGCGACGCGCGCACCGGGCGCAACCCACGCACCGGCGAGGCGGTCGACGTCGGCGAAAAGGCGATTCCCTTCTTCAAGACCGGCAAACAGCTGCGCGAGCGGCTGAACACAGACGCATGACGCGGACGGCCGCCGCCCGCCCGCGCGCCCCCGTGACCACCCGCCCTTCCACCCGAGGATCCCGCCTGTGCGCTTCCTGATCTGGATCATCACCGTTCCCATCGCGCTGGTCGCGGTGCTGTTCGCCATCTCCAACCGCGGCATCGTGACGCTGTCGCTGTGGCCGCTGCCCTTCACGCTGGACGCGCCGCTCTATCTGGCCACGCTGATCGCCCTGCTGGTCGGCTTCCTGGCCGGCGGCTTCGTCGCCTGGAACGCGCAGCGCCGGCACCGCCGCCGCGCCCGGCGCGAGGGCGACCGCGTCGCCTATCTGGAGCGCGAGCTGAAGGAGACGCAGGCCCGCGCCGCCGCCGCCGAGAAGCGGCTGGCCGAGCAGTCCCGCCCGGTCTCCGGCCCGGTCCTCCCGGCCGTCGTCGCCCCGGCCTCCACCGCACCCACGGTGCACTGATACGGACGGCGCTGTGAAGGCGTCGTCCGCATCACCCCCTCGATCAATGCTATCGCATTGATCTGTCGGGTTTTACCGGCGGCGCTCCGTGTTCATGCGCCGCCGGTATGAGTCCCCGCCCCGGACGAAGGGGCGTGGGGACGGAGGAGTCCCCGCCATGCGCACCGTCACCGGCGCCGAACTGAAGTCGGTCCTCCACCACCGCATGCTGATCGAGCGGCTGCGGCAGACCTTCCGGGGCGGCGTCGAGGTGCCGGTGCGCCACCACCACAGGGTCCCGACCTACGGCCAGAACGACGCCACGCTGCTTCTGATGCCGGCCTGGGAGGTCGGCCAGTCCATCGGGGTCAAGATCGTCACCGTCTTCCCCGACAACGGGGCGGCCGATCTGCCGGCGGTGCAGGGCGTCTATTTGCTGCTGGACGGCAAGACCGGCGTCCCGCGGGCGCTGCTCGACGGCCCGGCCCTGACCAAGCGGCGCACGGCGGCCGCTTCGGCCCTGGCGGCCTCCTACCTCGCTCGGCCGGACTCCGAACGCCTGCTGGTGGTCGGCACCGGGGCACTGGCCCCCGAACTGATCGAGGCCCACAGCACCGTCCTGCCGATCAAGCACGTGCTGGTCTGGGGCCGCAACCCCGAGAAGGCGAAGAAGGTCGCCGGCCGCTTCCACCGCCCGAAGTTCCGCATCGAGGCCACCGACGACCTGGAGGGCGCGGTGCGCGGCGCCCACGTCATTTCCTGCGCCACGCTGGCCCGCGAGCCGCTGATCCGGGGCGCCTGGTTGCAGCCCGGCCAGCACCTGGATCTGGTCGGCGGCTTCACCCCGGAGATGCGCGAGGCCGACGACGACTGCATCCGCCGCTCCCGCGTCTTCGTCGACACCCGCGAGGGCGCCTGCACCGAGGCGGGCGACATCGTCCAGCCGCTGAAGGCGGGCCTGCTCAGCGAGGACGACATCGCCGGCGACCTCTACGACCTTACCCGCGGCCAGCGCGCCGGGCGCCGTTTCTACGACCAGATCACGCTGTTCAAGTCGGTGGGCACCGCCCTCGAAGACCTCTGCGCCGCGCAGCTCGCCGTGGAAATGATCCTCCACAACGACACGATCCGGTAACGGCACGATCCGGCAACGGCACGATCGGGCAATGCGGGGCCGCCAAGCCGCCGCAGTCCGGCCGGCGATTCCGGGAAGGGCAGGGCCTCCCCGTTTGGGAGGGGCGCCGCCGGCCCCCTGGAAGGAACGCCGTTCCAAGGCCCCTGTTGGGATGGGAAGTCAAGCCTCACCAACAGGGAGCACCGGGACGATGGCTGACGATCCTCGCAAAGTGGGTGTCTACGACACGGACGAGACCCGGCCGGCCGCCGCCACCGGCCGAATGAACTGGTGGATCATCGCGCTCATCGTGCTGGCGATCCTCGTGATCCTTTATTTCCTCCTGTGAACGGGGGACGCGGCCATGGCTTCGGAACGGACGCCGCCCGAGGGGATCCCGCGGCAAGAGGCGATCCCCCTGCACGAGGAGGTGCTGTCGGTTGGCAAGCGGGCGGTCGAGCGGGGCCGCCTGCGCGTCACCACCGCGGTCCATGAACGCGATGAATCCGTCGATCAGGATCTCGAGTCGGAGACCCTGGAGGTCGTCCGCGTGCCGGTGGGCCGCCCGGTCGAGTTGGCACCGGCGCCGCGCCAGGACGGCGACGTCCTGATCCTGCCCGTCCTGGAGGAGCAGCTGGTCGTCACCAAGCGCCTCATCCTCAAGGAAGAACTCCACATCCACAAGCGGACCGTCCGGCGCACCGAGCGCGTCACGGCGACCCTACGGTCGGAAGAGGCCGTCGTCGTCCGCGAGGACCCGTCCGGGTCCCCAACACCGACTCCACAGGAGTAGCCTCATGACCGAGAAAACCATCGTCGCGCTGTATGACGACCTGTCCGGCGCGGAGCATGTGCTCGCCGACCTGGAGGCCGCCGGGCTGCGCCGCGACTTCACCATGATGGGCGCGGAAACCGCCAAGCTCGGCTCCACGGCCGGCACGTCCGGCGGCTGGCGCCACGCGCCGAACTTCGGCGACGAGGCGGCGTTCGGCGCGCGCGACCGCCGCGTCGCTCAGCTGGGCCGCATGGGCGTGACGCAGGACGACGCGGAGACCTTCGCCGAGGGCGTGCGCCGTGGCGGCGTGCTTCTGGTCGGCCGGGTCGACGATGCCCGCTGCGACGAGGCCCTGGCCATCGTCGAGCGGCACGGCCCCGTGGACATCGGCCAGCGCAGCCAGTCCTACCGCGCCGCCGGCTGGACCGGCTACGACGCGACCGCCGCCGACTACGACGCCACCCAGGCGTCCGAGGAGCGCACGCGCCACGGCGTCGGCCTGGGCGCCGCAGCCGCCACCTTCCGCGACACCAACCGCGCGGGAACCGCCGACACCGTCCAGGGCGGCACCGTCCAGGGCGGCACCGTCCAGGGAGGCACGACGGCCGGGACCCCGCGCACGGCCGCGGATACCGGCACCGGGCGGGTCGAAACCGGCCGCGAGGAGCACATCCCCATCGTGGAGGAGCAGCTCAACGTCGGCAAGCGCACGGTCGAGCGCGGCAGCGTCCGGGTGCGCAGCTACGTCGTCGAGACCCCGGTGGAGGAGCAGGTCCGCCTGCGCGACGAGAACGTGGTCGTCGAGCGCCGCCCGGTCGACCGCCCGGTTGGGGACGTGCCGCCCGAAGCCTTCCGCGAACGCACCATCGAGGTGAGCGAGACCGACGAGGAGGCGGTGGTCCAGAAGGCCGCGCGCATCCGCGAGGAGGTGGTCATCCGCAAGGAGGCGGAGGAGCACGCCCAGACCATCTCCGACACCGTCCGCCACACCGAGGTGGAGATCGACGACAACCGCGGCGGCACCGACCGTCCGCTCGACCGCGACCGTCCGGTGGACCGCGACCGTCCGGCTGGCGACCGTCCGGCTGGCGACCGTCCGCTCGACCGCGATCCGGACCGCGGGGTCTGACGGCATTTCCGGAACGTTCCGACCGCAGGTCGGAACGTTCCGGGGCTTCATGCGCCGGGCGGCCCGCCTCCGCGGGCCTTGGCTTCGCGCCCGTGGGGGCGCCCAAGGGGGTGCCCGTGTGGGCGCGCGGCCGTGGTCGCGGCCGTGGCCCCCACCTTTTCCCCGTCCGCTTTTCTGGAGATCGGGGCCGTCCCTTGCTAGGCTGCGGGTCCTTGACCATCCGCCCGGGTTTGGAGAACGCCCCCCATGAACACGCCGGCCTCGCGCATCTTCTGCGCCGTCGACACCACCGATCTCGGCACCGCCCGCGACCTTGCCCGGCGGATCGGCGGCGCTGTCGGCGGCATCAAGCTGGGGCTCGAATTCTTCGTGGCGCATGGGCCGGCCGGCGTCCGCGCGGTGATCGGGGAGGACGGCCCGCCGCTGTTCCTCGACCTGAAGCTGCACGACATCCCCAACACGGTGGCCGGCGGCGTGCGCGCGGCGCTGGCGCTGAAGCCGGCCTTCCTGACCATCCACGCCTCCGGCGGTCCCGCCATGATGCGGGCGGCGGCCGAGGCCGCCGCCGCCGGCGGGGCCGGGCGCCCGAAGATCCTCGCCGTCAGCGTGCTGACCAGCCTGGACGACGGCGACCTGGAAGCGGTGGGCCAGCGCACCCCGGTGGCCGCGCAGGTGGAGCGGCTGGCCCGGCTCGCCCGCCTGTCGGGGATCGATGGCGCGGTCTGCTCGCCGGCCGAGGTGACGGCGCTGCGCGCCGCCTGCGGACCCGGTTTCGTCCTGATGGTCCCGGGCATCCGCCCGGCCTGGGCCGCCGCCAACGACCAGAAGCGCGTGATGACTCCGGCCGAGGCGGTGGCGGCCGGCGCCGACCATCTGGTCGTCGGCCGCCCGATCACCGGGGCGGAGGATCCCGCCGCCGCCGCCCGCCGCATCGCGGCGGAGATCGCGGAAGGAGCCGCCGCATGACCGTCCAGGTGAAGATCTGCGGCCTCAGCGAGCCGCAATCCCTCCAGGCCGCCATCGCCGGGGGGGCGCGCTACGTCGGTTTCGTCTTCTACCCGGCCAGCCCCCGCTCGGTGTCGCCGGCCATGGCGGCGGAGCTGGCGCGGCTGGTGCCGACGGCCGTGCGCACGGTCGGCCTGTTCGTCGATCCCGACGACGATTTCCTGGAGCATGTGGTCGGCCAGGTCCCCTTCGACCTGCTGCAACTGCACGGCACGGAAAGCCCGCGCCGCATCGCCCAGGTGAAGGCGGCCTACAACATCCCCGTCATGAAGGCCGTCAAGGTCGGCGGGCCGGACGATCTGGCCGCCGCGCTGGAGGTGGCGGAGGTTGCCGACCGCCTGCTGTTCGACGCCAAGCCGCCGGCCAAGGTCGCGGCCCTGCCGGGCGGCAACGGCATCGCCTTCGACTGGACGCTGCTGGCCGGGCGCCGCTGGCCGCGGCCCTGGATGCTGTCGGGCGGGCTGAACGCCGGCAACGTGGCCGAGGCCCTGCGGGTGACGGGCGCCCCGGCGCTCGACGTGTCCTCCGGCGTCGAGGACCGGCCCGGCCACAAGGATCCCGCCCTGGTCCGCGCCTTCCTGGACACGGTGGCGGCCCTGTAGGCACCGCCGGCCGGAGCGCCGGGTGGGGGCGGCATCGACCGGGAGTGGTCGTCCCGCGCGCATTGTCTGGCTGGACGCGGAGCCGCGCCGTTCACATCTATGGGAAAGGCCGGCGGCGGGGGCGGTTTCGCCGAAGGGTTGGCGGGGGTTGGTCCCGGCTGCCGCCGCGCCCTGTCAACCGCTCCTGCCGAGTCGAACCGACCACGGGCTCATGACCGCGTCCACCGACCCGTTATCCCCGACCGAGTCCCTGGGCATCGTGCTCGATGAGCACCTGCGCTGGATCGGCCAGTGGCACCGCGCCGCCTTCTTCCGCGGCGGCCAGGGGGGCGAGCGGATGTCCGCCCCCGCCTCCTTCGCGGCCTGGTGCGCCGCCGCCAGCAAGGACGAACTCGCCCACCAGCCGGCGGTGGAGAAGCTGGTCACCCTGCACGAGCAGATGCACCGCCACGCCAAGCTGGTGCTGCTGAAGGCCGCCGCCGGGGAGGACCCCACCGCGGCCGAGTACGAGGCGGTGATGGGGCGCTTCGAGGAGTTCGTGCTGCACATCCGCCGGGTGGAGCGCGCCTTCGGCGCCGCCGCATCGGGGCTCGATCCGCTGACCGGGCTGCGCACCCGCCGTGGCATGCAGGAGGCGCTGGAGCGCGAGCAGAACCGTTTCCGCCGGGCCGGCCAGGGCTTCTGCATCGCGCTGTGCGACATCGACAAGTTCAAGGGCATCAACGACGCCTATGGCCACGACATCGGCGACCGCGTGCTGGCCGCCACCGCCGCCGCCATCAGCCGCGGCATCCGCAGCTTCGACGAAGCCTTCCGCATGGGCGGCGAGGAGTTCCTGATCTGCCTCAAGGAGGCCGGGCTGGACGAGGGCTACGCCGTCATCGAGCGGCTGCGCCTCGACCTGATGGGCGCGCCGGTGGTCCTGCCGGATGGCCGCCGGGTGGCGGTGACCGCCTCCTTCGGCCTGGTCGAGGCGACGTTGGCCCTGTCGGTGGAGGAGATGGTGGTCCAAGCCGACCGCGCGCTCTACCAGGCGAAGAACGCCGGGCGCAACCGGGTGGTCCGCTACGGCGTCGACCAGCCGGAACCGGCGCTGGCCGCCGCCGGGCCGGCCCCGGCGAAGAAGCCCGCCCGCGGCCGGAAATGATGCGGCCGGCGGGCCGCGGCGGCGCGGTTGCGCGGCTTGGCCGGAGGGGCACGGACGGGTTAGGATCAAGGCCTTCTTCGACGCTGCGGCACGGGCTCCCATGCGCACCATCCCCGAATTTCCCAATCTGTTCATCCTCGACCATCCGCTGATCCAGCACAAGCTGACGCTGATGCGGGCCAGGGAGCGGTCGACCGGCGGATTCCGCACGCTGCTGCGCGAGATCTCGCTTCTGATGGGGTACGAGATCACCCGCGACCTGCCGCTGACCAGCGAGCGGATCGAGACCCCGCTGCAACCCATGGACGCGCCGGTCATCGCCGGCAAGAAGCTGGCCATCGTGCCGGTCCTGCGCGCCGGCCTGGGCATGGCGCAGGGCCTGCACGAGCTGGTGCCCTCGGCGCGCGAGGGCCACATCGGGCTCTACCGCGACCACGACACCAAGATGCCCCATGAGTATCTCGTCAAGCTGCCGGAGGCGGAGGGCCGGCTGTTCATCGTCGTCGATCCCATGCTGGCCACCGGCAATTCCGCCGTGCACGCCTGCGACGTTCTGAACCGTCACGGCGTGGACGACGCCAACATCCGCTTCATGGCGCTGGTCGCCGCCCCCGAGGGCATGCGCGTCTTCGCCGCCGCCCACCCGCGGGTGAAGGTCTTCACCGCCGCGCTCGACAGCCATCTGGACGCCGACGCCTACATCGTCCCCGGCCTGGGCGACGCCGGCGACCGCATGTTCGGCACGAAATAGGGCCGGCCGCCCCGGCGCGGCCCTGTAATTGCCACGGCCAGTCAGGTTGACGTTGCGAATCGTTCGCGCTTCGTGGGAGCATGGGTGCTCCGGTGACCTCCAACCTGTGGGCTCGTTTCGCGGTGACGACGGATAGCATTGGGACGGATGGTTCGATGGGGGGCCGCGCCGGCGGCGCTTGGGCCACGGCGTGGCGGCGCGTGGGGCTCAGCGGCTGGACGGCCGCCACGCTGATCATCGCGGCGCTGGTGGCCCTGCCGGTGCTGGCGGTGGTCAGCCGGGTCTTCGTCCCCACCGACGGGGTGTGGCAGCATCTCGTCGAGACGGTGCTGGCCGAATATGTGCTGAACACCATCCGCCTCATCGCCGCGGTGGGGGCGGGCACGCTGGTGATCGGGGTGGGGACGGCGTGGCTCGTCACCATGTGCCGCTTTCCCGGCAGCCGGATCCTGGAATGGGCGCTGCTTCTGCCCATGGCGGTGCCGGCCTACGTCATGGCCTACGTCTACACCGACCTGCTCCAGTTCGTCGGCCCCATCCAGACGGCGCTGCGCGAAGCCTTCCACTGGACCCGGCACGACTACTGGTTCCCGGACGTCCGCACGCTCGAAGGGGCGGCGGCCATGATGACGCTGGTGCTGTACCCGTACGTGTACCTGCTGTCGCGCGCCGCCTTCCTGGAACAGTCGGTGTGCGTGCTGGAGGTCAGCCGCACGCTCGGCCGTGGCCCCTGGCGCAGCTTCTTCACGGTGGCGCTGCCGCTGGCCCGCCCCGGCATCGTCGCCGGGCTGGCGCTGGTGCTGATGGAGGTGCTGGCCGACTTCGGCACCGTGCAATATTTCGCGGTCAACACCTTCGTCACCGGCATCTACCGGACCTGGTTCGCCATGGGCCAGCCGGTGGCGGCGGGCCAGCTGGCGGCGGCGCTGATGGGATTCGTCCTGGTGCTGATCCTGATGGAGCGCTGGTCGCGCCGGCAGGCCCGCTATCACCACACCACCACCCGCTACCGCCGCCTTCCCAAGCACCGGCTGACCGGATGGCGGGCCGCCGCCGCGCTCGCCGCCTGCGGGCTGCCGCTCCTGCTCGGCTTCGTCCTGCCGGCGGGCTTGCTGGTGCGCATGGCGCTGGTCGCCGGGGACGCGGCCTTCGGGCCGGTGTTCCTGACGCTGGCCGCCAACAGCTTCACGCTGGCCGCCGCGGCGGCGGTGCTGGCGGTGGGGCTGGCCCTGGTGCTGGCCTACGGCCAGCGGCTGCACCCGACGCCGCTTCTCAAGGGCGCGGTGCGGGTGGCGGCCATGGGCTACGCCATTCCCGGGTCGGTCATCGCGGTCGGCGTGCTGATCCCCTTCGCGCGCATCGACAACGCGGTGGACTCCTTCCTGCGCCACAGCTTCGGGGTGTCCTCGGGGCTGCTGCTCAGCGGCACCGTCGCGGCCGTGCTGTTCGCCTATCTGGTCCGCTTCCTGGCGGTGTCCTTCAACACCATCGAGGCGAGCCTGGGCAAGATCCGCCCGACCATGGACTTCGCCTCCCGCGTGCTGGGCCAGACGGCGGGGCGGACGCTGGTCCGCGTCCACGCGCCGATCATGTGGGGCAGCCTGCTGACCGCCGGCCTGCTGGTCTTCGTCGACGTGATGAAGGAGCTGCCGGCGACCATGATCGTCCGGCCCTTCAACTTCGACACGCTGGCGGTGCGCGTCTACACGCTGGCCTCCGACGAGCGGCTGGCCGAGGCGTCCACCGCGGCGCTCGCCATCGTCGCGGTCGGCATCGTGCCGGTGATCCTGCTCAGCCTGTCCATCAGCCGCTCGCGCCCCGGCCAGACCGAGGAGTGACGGCGCGCGGGACTGTTGCCGGATGAGCAACGCTGTTGCGCGCCGGCCCTCCTTTTTCCGGAGCTCTGGGAGGAATACCTCTGCCCGGACGTCGTTCCCCGACCCGAGGAGGATCCCATGAGCGCCACCGTCCGTTCCGTCCTGACCGCCGCCGAGGGCATGGAGACCTCCGACGGCGCCGGCGTGCGCATGACGCGCATGATCGGCACGCCGCGCCTGCGCATGCTCGACCCCTTCCTGATGCTGGACCTGTTCGGCTCCGACCAGCCGCAGGACTATCTGGCCGGTTTCCCCGACCACCCGCACCGGGGCTTCGAGACGGTCACCTACATGCTGGCCGGGCGCATGCGCCATTGGGACAACCACGGCCACGAGGGGGTGATCGAGAGCGGCGGCGTGCAGTGGATGACCGCCGGCCGCGGCCTCGTGCATTCCGAGATGCCGGAGCAGAGCGAAGGGCTGATGAAGGGCTTCCAGCTCTGGATCAACCTGCCGGCCCGCCTGAAGATGACCGAACCGCGCTACCAGGAGTTCGCCGCCGACCGCATCCCGGTGGAGGCGCGCGAGGACGGCGCCACGGTGACGGTGGTCGCCGGCACCACCGGTCGGGGCACCGCCGGCCCGGTCCAGGCCGGCCCGACCGAGGTCCGCTATTTCGACGTGGCGTTGCCGCCTGGCGTGGCCTTCGCCGAGCCCGTCCCGGCCGGCCACGCCGCGCTGCTGGTCCTTTTCGAGGGCTCGCTCATCCTGCCCGGCGCGCCGGCCCGCCTGGGCGGACCGCGCGTCCTCGTGCTGGACGAGGGCGAGCGGGTGGAGGCGACGGCCGGGCCTTCGGGCGCGCGCTTCCTCCTGCTGGCCGGCCGGCCCATCGGCGAGCCGGTGGCCTGGGGCGGCCCCTTCGTCATGAACAGCCGCGAGGAGGTCATGCAGGCCTTCCGCGACTTCGAGGACGGCCGAATCTGACGGCCCCGGGACTTGCACGAATGGAAAGGGCGCGTCCCCACCGCTGGGACGCGCCCTTCGCCCGAACGCCGTGCCGGTGGCTTACTTCCAGCCGGCGCGGTCCATGATCTTCAGGGCCTCGGGGTTGTTCTTGCCGTAGACGGCGGCGTTCAGCTGGTCCTCCTTGAAGCTTCCCCATTCGGTCAGCACCGGGGCCAGCTTGGCATCGGCGACGATCGGGTATTCGAAGTTCTTCTCGGTGAACATGGTCTGGGCGGCCGGGCTGACCAGATACTCCAGGAACTTCACCGCCGCGTCCTTGTTCGGCGCGTTCTTCACCACGCCGACGCCGGACACGTTGACGTGGGTGCCGCGGTCGCCCTGGTTGGGGAAGACCACGCCCAGCTTGTCGGTGATGGCCTTGTCCTCCGGCTTTCCGGAGGAGGCGAGGCGCGCGAGATAGTAGCTGTTCGACACCGCGACGTCGCCCTCGCCGGCGGCGACGCCCTTGATCTGGTCGGTGTCGCCGCCCTGCGGCTTGCGGGCCATGTTGGCGACGATGCCCTTGGCCCACTCCTCGGTGGCCTTGTCGCCGTGCACGGCGAGGAGGGAGCCGACCAGCGACTGGTTGTAGACGTTGGTCGAGGAGCGGATCAGGATGCGGCCCTTCCACTTCGGATCGGCCAGCGCCTCGTAGGACGGCAGCTCCTCCGGCTTCACCGCCTCCTTGTTGTAGACCAGGATGCGGGCGCGCTTGGAGACGCCGAACCAGTACCCCTCCGGCTCGCGCAGGTGGGCCGGGATGGTGGATTCCAGCACCGTCGAGCGGACCGGTTGCAGGATGCCCGCGTCCTGGGCGCGCCACAGGCGGCCGGCGTCCACGGTGATGAGCACGTCCGCCGGGCTGTTGGCGCCCTCGGTCTTGATGCGCTCGATCAGCTCGTCTTCCTTGCCCTCGATCAGGTTGACCTTGATCCCGGTCTGCTGGGTGAAGGTCTCGTAAAGGGCCTTGTCCACATCGTAGTGGCGCGAGGAGTAGATGTTCACCTCGGCGGCCGACGCGATGCCGGCACAGGCCAGAAGCGCGGCTCCGAAGGTGGCGGCCAGCCCGCCACGCGATCCGATGTGCATCCTTTGGCACTCCCTGGAGTTCCGGGGCTCCGCCGTAGCGACTGCGAAGCGTTCTCAGGTCCGATAGATGGCCACCGCGCGCCCGGAGTGTCAAGCAGGTTCGGTTGCGGCGGCGCTTCGCCCAAGACGCCGCTTGCGCCACCCCGGATGGCGGATATCATGCACCCATGGGGGCTAACCCGAATGGAACGCGAGGGGCCGGGACGATGCGCTGGACAGTTCTTCTGGGGTTTTGGGCGGCGCTGACGTCCGCGGTCGCCGCCGCGCCGGCCGCGGCCATCGACTTTTCAAAGACCGCCGCCGATTTCGGCCCGGAAGGGGCGTGGTCCAACCAGTGCGACATCGACCGCATGACCGACGCCAAGGTCTGCCGGCTGATGGTCTACCGCCTGTTCGACGACGGCAACGAGGTCGGGTTCGTGGCGCTGAGCGTCATCCCCACCGGTGCCGACTATCACCTGTTCCTGACCAGCAGCCAGGGCATGATCGAGAGCTGCGCCATCCGCGTCGACCGTCAGCCGCGCATCGAGACGCACATCGCGACGCTCAACATGTGCATGTTCCCGAACTTCGTGTCGGGCCGCGTGGTCGACCAGTTCCGCAACGGCTCGACCGTCCTGGTCCGCGTCGGTTTCCTGCGCGCCGGCCGGCGCGACATCGATTTCCCGCTGAACGGCTTCTCGCGCAACTTCGAGGAGATGCAGCGGAACCTGCAATAG
>JAEZHQ010000365.1 GCA_023416455.1 Pseudomonadota bacterium
CCCGCGCCCGCCCGGTGCTCGACGCGCTGGGCGCGCAGGCGGTCGATCTCACCGGCCGCACCGACCCGCTCGCCGCCGCCGCCTGCCTGCGCCGGGCGGCGCTCTATGTCGGCAACGATTCCGGCCTCATGCACATCGCCGCCGCGGCCGGCACGCCGACCCTGGGCCTGTTCGGGCCGGGCTTTCCGGAAACCTACGGGCCGTGGGGCGCCCGCGCCCGGACGGTGGTCAGCGGCGTGCCGCGGTCGCAGCTCCTGGCCCGGCAGAAGGCCGACCCCCAGGCCACCGGGCTGATGGACGGCATCGCGGTGGAGGCGGTGGAGGCGGCCGCGCGCGAGCTGCTCGGCCGCCCGGCCGTCCTCGGCCCTCCGCCCGGCCCCGGGCGCGCTGCGGCGGGAGCCCGTGACGAAGTCGTGGCAAAAGCTCCGCAAGCCCCGCGGGCGGGTGCGTCAAGTTGACAAAGTTTTATGGATCGCCGACAATCCGAACTGCCCAGACCGGGCGAATGCTTACCCTTGTCTGTTGGGCTGTCCCGAGGGTTTGGAATGAAGCCGACACCGAAATACGCGAACAAACCGACCTCGGACGATCCGCGCGACGTCGAGGCCTGGGCTTTGGCGGAGGCGGCTCGACGTCTGATCGATGCCGGCCGCGACCCGCAGAACACGGGCGCCTTGCAGGCCGCGTTGCAGCTCAACCAGCGTCTCTGGACCATCTTCCAGGCGGCGATGACGGAAGAGGACTGCCAGCACCCGGCGGAGGTTCGCACCAACGTCGCCGCCCTGTCGCTCCTGGTGGACCGCGAGACCATGGCGCGCCTCGTCGATCTTGACGGGACCAAGCTCGACACGCTGGTGAACATCAACCGTGCGGTGGCCAGCGGGCTGACGGCCCGTCCCGGCATGGGCAATGCGGCCCAGGCCGGCGTGCCGGGCGTCCCGATGCCCAACGCCCCCAACGCCGCCCCCAACGCCCAGGCCCCCTATCCGGCTCCCCACCCTCAGGCCGCCGCGCCGCGCCCCGGCGCCGCCCCGGAGGGTCCGCCGGTCCAGCGCGAGCCTCTGCGCATCTCGATCTGACCGTCCCTTGATCTGACCATTCCGCGATCGGCCGGTCCGGCGGGCCGGAGGCTCAGCCGGCCCTGTCCGCCGGGCACAGCCGCCGCCCCAGGAAGAGGAGCGGCCCGCGCTGGGCCGCCCGCGTGAAGCCGGCGCGCCGGTAAAAGGCCACGTTGCGGGCAAAGGCCCCGGTCACCAGATGCAGCCCCGGCAGGCCGTCGGCCAGACAGTCGGCGGCGTAGGCGTCGACCAGCCGCCGCCCGATCCCGCGGTCGCGGTGGCCCGGGCGGACGTTGACGTGCAGATGGGCGGGGAAGTCGGCGAAGCGGTCGGCGAAGACCTCGTATTTCGGGATGCGGCGGGCCAGCTCCTCGGCTCCGGCGCTGTCCTTGCAGCCGGTCAGGTAGCCGAGGATGGCGCCGTCCGCGTCCCGGGCGAACCAGACGTCGGCGGCGGCCCGCTCCACGTACCAGCCGGTCCAGCGGTCCAGGAAGGCGGCGCGCTCCGCGGCGGAGGCGAAGCTGGTCCGGGTCGTCGACAGGAAGAAGATCTCGGCGAGCGCGGCGAGCGCCGCGGCGCGGTCGGGAAGGTCGGGCAGGCGGACCAGGACCGGCTGGGCCGGCGCGCCGTGGTCGGGCATGGCCGTCTATCGCCGCTGCGCCGTGACGGTGGCGGTGCGCGGGGCCAGCATGGTGTAGCGGCCGCGCGCCCGCATCAGGCCGGCGCCTTCCTCCGCCTCGGGGCCGTGGCCCCAGAACAGGTCGCCGCGCACCGGACCCTTGATGGCGCCGCCGGTGTCCTGGGCGACGACGAGGCGCCGGATGGCGCCGCCGGGGACCGGGGCCTCCGTCAGCTCCAGCCACAGCGGCACGCCGAGCGGGATGTGCCCGGGATCGACGGCGAGGCTGCGGCCGGCGGTGAGCGCCATGTTGCGGGCGCCGCGCGCGCCGAGGTCGGGGCTGAGCCGGAAGAAGACGTAGGAGGGGTTGAGGTTCATCACCCGCTGGGCCTCGCCCGGATTCGCCTTCAGCCAGCCGCGGATCAGCTGGAGCGAGACCTGTTCCGGCGTGGCGACGACCCCACGGTCGACGAGGTGGCGGCCGATCGGGTAGTAGGCGCGCCCGTTCTGCCCGGCGTAGCCGAGCGCCACCACCGAGCCGTCGGTCATCCGCACCCGGCCGGAGCCCTGGATTTCCAGGACGAAGGCGTCGACCGGGTCGTCCACCCACAGGATTTCCAGACCCTTGCCCTTCAGCGCGCCGGCGGCGATGCGGGCGCGGTCCGGCAGGCCGTGCCGGGTGCGCGGCGGCATGCGGTAGACCGGCACGGTGTGGCGGTCGGTGCGGGTCCAGCTGCCCCGCAGCTCGACCTCGTAATAGCCGGTGAACAGCCCGTCCTGGCCGGCCGACAGGGTGACCGGGGTGAAATGCTCCTCGAAGAAGCGGCGGGCCGCCTCCGGGTCGCCGGCCGGCAGATGGCGGGCGGCGGCGCATATCGGGCGCCATCCGGCCGTGGTGCCGGCGGCGGGGTGGGGGCCGAGCGCCCGGTCGGCAGGCTGGGCGGCGACCCAGCGGCAGGTGTGGTGCAGGGCGGGCAGCGCCCGGTCGTGATCGTCCTCGACCCAGCCGGGCAGGGCGCGGAAGTCGGCGGCGATGGTCTCCGGCGCCGGGCGCGGCCGGCCGGGTCGCGCGCCGCCTTCGGCGTAAAGCGGCGGGTCGCCGGCGCAGGCCGCCGCCAGGAGCGCCACGGGGGCCAGCGCCCGCAGGGAGGACAGGCGCGCCCGCGGGCGCGTTCCGACACCGTCCACCGCAGCCGCCATCGCGCACCCCGCGTCGCGTTCGAAGAGTTTGCCGGAATGGGCCGCGCCCCGCCGCAGCGGCAAAGGCCAAGGCCGTACCCCTTTTTTGCAGCCCGGCGCCGCGGCGGTCAACGGCCGTCCGCGCCCGGCGCCGCTTCGGGCGCTCTTGTCACAGGCGCCGGCCCCGGCGCTCTTGTCACAAGCGCCGGCCCCGGCGCTCTGGCCACAAGGGGACAGGGCCGCGTCCGCCGGGGGATGACAGGGGCGGGGAAACGGGTTATCGACCCGTGTGTTGAGCCGTGGGGCCACACCCGCGCCCCCTATTCCCGACCGAGGACCCGCCATGACTCCCGCCGCCCGCCTCCAGGCGGTCATCGACCTGCTGACCGAGATCGACGAAACCCCGCGCCCGGCCGACGCGGTGATGAGCGCCTATTTCCGCTCCCGCCGCTACATCGGCTCCAAGGACCGCACGGCGGTGGCGCAGACGGCCTATGCGATCCTGCGCCGGCACGCGCGGCTGGGCTGGTGGCTGGAGCGGGAGGGCCACCCCGCCACCCCGCGCGCCCGCGCGCTCGCCAACGCCATCCTCGGCGAGGGCCAGCCGGCGGCGGCGGTCAAGGCCCTGTTCGACGGCTCGAAGTTCGGCCCGGCCGTGCTCGCCCCGGCCGAGGCGAAGCTGGCCAACGCGCTGGACTCCCACACGCTGGACCATCCGCAGATGCCGGAGAGCGTGCGCGTCGAATGCCCGCCCTGGGCGGAGGCGGCGATGCGGGCGGCGCTGGGCGACCGCTTCGCGGTGGAGATGGAGACCCTGCTCGAACCGGCGCCGCTCGACCTGCGCGTCAACCCGGTGAAGGCCAGCCGCGACAGCGCGCGCCGGGCGCTGGAGCAGGCCCGCATCACCGCCGAGCCGACGCGCTGGTCGCCGCTCGGCCTTCGCGTCCACGGCCGCCCGCCGCTCGGCACGGTGGACGCCTTCCGCAACGGGCTGGTCGAAATCCAGGACGAGGGCTCGCAGCTGGTGGCGCTGGCGGTGGCCCCCAAGCCGGGGCAGCAGGTCGTCGACTTCTGCGCCGGGGCCGGCGGCAAGACGCTGGCCATCGCCGCGCTGATGAACAACAAGGGCCGCGTGGTCGCCTGCGACGTGCTGGCCGGCCGCCTGAAGCGCGCCGCCGAGCGCTTCCGCCGCGCCGGCCTCCACAACATCGAGGCCCATCCGCTGGCCAGCGAGCGTGATCCCTGGGTGAAGCGGCACAAGCGCAAGTTCGACCGTGTGCTGGTCGACGCCCCCTGCTCGGGCACCGGCACCTGGCGGCGCAACCCGGACAGCCGCTGGCGTCCGCTCGGCCCCGGGCTCGACCAGCTCCTGCCCTTGCAGGCAAGCATCCTGGACAGCGCCGCCCGGCTGGTGAAGCCCGGCGGGCGGCTGATCTACGCGACCTGCTCGCTGCTGCCGGAGGAGAACGAGGCGCAGATCGCCGCCTTCCTGGAGACCCACCCGGACTTTGCGGTCAAGCCGGTTGCCGAGGTGTGGGCGGAGGAGGGTGCCGGCACTCCGCCGGCCGAAGGCCCCTACCTGCGCCTGACCCCGGCCCGGCACGACACCGACGGCTTCTTCGCCGCCGTCCTGGTGCGCCGGGAGGCCCCCGCCGCAGAGGGAGCCGGGGAGGGCGCCGGGGAGGGGGCGGGCTGAGCCCGCGCTGGACAGAGCCCGCCTGCCGCCCCAGCTTACAGGCAAGAAGACGCTGAAGGGGGGAGGGGGACATGGCTGCGGTGGCGGAGATCAGGGATGCGCGTCCGGAGGATGCGGCGGCGATCGCCCGGGTCCACGTCGCCAGTTGGCGCTCCACCTACCCCGGGCTGGTTCCGGCCGCCTATCTCGTTCACCTGTCGGAGGGGGCGGCCGCCGCCCGCTGGCACGGCGCGGTCCAGGCGCGCGGGCCGGGGCGCGGCGCCCTGGTGGCGGTCGAGGCGGCAGCCGGCCGGCAGCGGGTGGTGGGCTTCGCCACCTACGGCGCCCGGCGCGTCCCGGTCGAAGGGTTCGACGGCGAGTTCTACGCCCTCTACCTGCTCGACGAGGCCCAGGGGCAGGGCATCGGCCGGCACCTGATGGCGGTGATGGCCGAACGCTTCCTGGCGGCCGGGATCCGGTCCGCCGCCGTGTGGTGCCTGCGTGACAATCCGTCGCGCTGGTTCTACGAAAGACTGGGCGGCGCCCGCATCGCCGAGCGGCCGATCCGCTTCGCCGGAGCGGAACTGATCGAGATCGCCTACGGCTGGCGCGATCTCGCGCCCCTCGCCCGGCTGTCCGCCGGCCCCGGGTTGCACTGAAGAACCGCCTTGGGGGCGGAAACGCCGGCGGGCGGCGGCGCAAGTGGCCGGCCGCGTGCCGCCGGCGGCCGAAGGCTCTTGACCCGGGGGCCGTCCGGGTTCATCTAGCACCCTTTCCCACGCGACCGAAGCCCGTCCCATGCCCGCGCCGATCCCCGAGCCCGTTTCCGCCGACCGCATCCTCATCCTCGACTTCGGGTCCCAGGTGACCCAGCTCATCGCGCGCCGAGTGCGCGAGGCGGGGGTGTATTGCGAGATCCATCCCTTCAGCATGACCGAGGAGCGGATCCGCGCCTACGCGCCGAAGGCCGTGATCCTGTCGGGCAGCCCGGCCTCGGTCACCGAGGAGAACGGCCCGCGGGCGCCGGAGGTGGTGTTCCGCCTGGGCGTGCCGGTGCTGGGCATCTGCTACGGCCAGCAGACCATGTGCCACCAGCTGGGCGGCGCCGTGTCCGGCTCCGACCACCGGGAGTTCGGCCGCGCCTTCATCGAGGTCAGGCAGACCTGCGCGCTGTTCGACGGCCTGTGGGAGGTCGGCGCCCGCGAGCAGGTGTGGATGAGCCACGGCGACCGCGTCACCGCCCTGCCGGAGGGCTTCACGGCGGTGGCGGTCAGCGAGGGGGCGCCGTTTGCCGCCATCGCCGACGACGCCCGCCAGTTCTACGGCGTGCAGTTCCACCCGGAGGTCGTGCACACCCCGCACGGCGCGCGGCTGCTGGCCAACTTCGTGCATCGCGTGGCCGGCCTGAAGGGCGACTGGACCATGGCCGCCTTCAAGAGCCAGGCCATCGCCAAGATCCGCGCCCAGGTCGGCAAGGGCCGGGTGATCTGCGGCCTGTCGGGCGGAGTCGATTCCTCGGTGGCGGCGGTGCTGATCCACGAGGCCATCGGCGACCAGCTCACCTGCATCTTCGTCGACACCGGCCTGATGCGCGCCGGCGAGGCGGAGGAGGTGGTCCGCCTGTTCCGCGACCACTACAACATCCCGCTGGTGCACCGCGACGCCGCCGACCTGTTCCTCGGCAAGCTGGCCGGAGTCACCGACCCGGAGCAGAAGCGCAAGATCATCGGCGGCCTGTTCATCGAGGTCTTCGACCAGGAGAGCGCCAAGGTCGGCGGGGCGGAGTTCCTGGCCCAGGGGACGCTCTATCCCGACGTGATCGAGAGCGTGTCCTTCACCGGCGGCCCCTCGGTCACCATCAAGTCGCACCACAATGTGGGCGGCCTGCCGGAGCGCATGAAGCTCAAGCTGGTCGAGCCGCTGCGCGAGCTGTTCAAGGACGAGGTCCGCGCGCTCGGCCGCGAGCTGGGCCTGCCGGAAGCCTTCATCCGCCGCCACCCCTTCCCCGGCCCCGGCCTCGCCATCCGCGTCCCGGGCGAGATCACCACGGAGAAGCTGGACATCCTGCGCAAGGCCGACACCATCTACCTGGAGGAGATCCGCGCGGCCGGCCTCTACGACGCCATCTGGCAGGCTTTCGCCGTGCTCCTGCCGGTCCGCACGGTGGGCGTGATGGGTGACGGCCGCACCTACGACCATGTGCTGGCCCTGCGCGCGGTGACCTCCACCGACGGCATGACCGCCGACTGGTACCCCTTCCCCCACGACTTCCTGGCCCGCGTCTCCAACCGCATCGTCAACGAGGTGCGCGGCGTCAACCGCGTCGTCTACGACGTCACCTCGAAGCCGCCGGGCACCATCGAGTGGGAGTGATGCGAGGGGGAGTGATGCCGGCTTCCGGCGGCCTCCACGGCCACGCCGGAGCATGCGGCAGGGGCAAGGGGGCGGGCGCCGGCCATTCCGAAGGGCAGAACCATGAGCACGACGATCCCCGGTCCGGATGGACGGCCGCGCTGCCGCTGGTGCGCCGCCACGCCCGAATACCTCGCCTATCATGACACCGAGTGGGGCTTTCCGGTCGACGACGACCGCCGCCTCTTCGAGAAGCTCTGCCTGGAAGGTTTCCAGTCGGGGCTGAGCTGGCGCACCATCCTGGCCAAGCGGGAGAATTTCCGGGCCGCCTTCCACGGCTTCGACATCGACCGGGTGGCGCGCTTCACCGCCGGGGACGTCGAGCGCCTCCTGGCGGATGCGGGGATCGTCCGCCATCGCGGCAAGATCGAGGCGGTCATCAACAACGCGCGGCGCGCGCAGGAGCTGGTGCGCCAGGAAGGCTCGCTGGCCGCCTACGTCTGGCGCTTCGAGCCGGCGGCGGCCGATCTCGCGCCGCCGCAGACCGTCTCGACCTCGGCGGCGTCGGTCGCCATGTCCAAGGACCTGAAGAAGCGGGGCTGGGCGTTCGTCGGCCCGACCACCGTCTTCGCCTTCATGCAGGCCATGGGGCTCATCAACGATCACGCCGAGGGCTGCGCGATCCGCGCCGAGGCGGAACGCCGGCGGGCCGCGTTCCGGCGCCCCGCCGGCGCCCTGGCCGCCTCCTGACGGGGGGCCGTCCCGGTCCGGTCAGCCGCCCCGGGGCAGGATCGCCGGCAGCGCCGAGGCGACCAGGACCGCCGCGAAGGCGATGTTGATGATCCGGGACGCCCGCGGGTGGCTCAGCAGGCGCGTGAAGGAGGCGCCGGCCAGCAGCCAGGCAACGTGGATCAGGACGATCATGCCCGTCAGGACGAGGGTCTTGACGGCCGCCTCCAGCGCCGGCGGCTGGATGCCCAGGCCGGCGCCCGCGAACACGGCGGCGATCGCCAGATAGGCTTTCGGGTTCGCCATCGCCAGCAGAAGCCCGCCCGTGAAGGCCGGGGGCCGCCGCTCGGCCGAGACCGCGAGGGGCGGGGCGGTGGCGATCCGATAAGCCAGATAGACGATGTAGGCGCCCGACAGGCCGATGAGGAGCGGGCCGAGACGGGGCTCGGACAGCAGGAGGGAGGCGGTGCCGGTCGCCACGACGAGCAGGACGACGGTCGTCCCGAAGACGACCCCCGCCAGGTAGGGGAGCGCGCGGCGGACGCCGAAGGCGCCCCCCACCGCGGTGACGCTGATCGTCGCCGGCCCCGGGCTGCCCATCACGACCAGCGCGGTTCCGAGCAGGGTGAGCAGCGAGGCCCCGGCCACGGCGTCAGGGGCGGTCGTCATGCCCGGCCTCTCCGCCTTCCGGCCCGTAGAAGAAGACCCAGGTGGCGAAATCGTCCGTGAAGCCCTCGAAGCGGTGGGGGACGCCGGCCGGGACGAACAGCACCTCGCCTGGCTGGAATGGCTGGCGGCGGTCGCCGCACAGGAAGTCCCCCGTGCCGGACACCACCACATACAGCTCGTCCCGGGAGTGCGGGGATTGCCGGTCCACCTTGTCCGGCTTGTAGATCTCCACCGAGAGCGAGCCGTGCCGGAACAGCTCGATGAACGGGGCGTCTCCGGCCGCGGCCAGTCGTGCGAGGGCGTTCGACGGAGTCATCCGGTCGGCCATGGTCTTCGTGGGCTCCTTCCCGCTGCGGGTGGCGAAAGACCGGATGCCCCCGCCGGGGGAATCCGGTAGCGTTGCGACGATGAGGAGCATAGCCCCGGACGGCCCGGTTCATCTTGAAGGCTTGTGCCAGCCGGCCAAGGGCGCCGGCGGGGCGCCGCGCCGGCTGCGGCTGGGCCGCGGCGCCCCGGGAATCGAGCGGCTGGAGGCCGCCTTCGCCGGGCCGGCCTTCGCCCCGCACCGTCACGACACCTACGCCATCGGCCTGACGCTGGGGGGCGTGCAGACCTTCCGCTACCGCGGCGAGGCGCGCCATTGCCTTGCCGGCGAAGTGCACGTCCTTCATCCCGACGAACTGCACGACGGCGCCGCCGGCACCGCGGAGGGGTTCGCCTACCGGATCCTCTACATCGACCCCGCGCTGGTCCAGGAGGCGCTGGGCGGGCGGGCGCTGCCCTTCGTCGCCGACCCGGTGATCGGACGGCGGGAGGCTGTGCCCCTGCTGTCCTGGTGCCTGCGCGACCTCGACGAGGCCATCGACGAGCTTGGCCGGCTCGACATCACCCTGGCGGTCACCGGCCTGCTGGAGCGGCACGCGGCGGGGCCGCGGATCCGGCAGCGGCCGCTCGCCCTCGACCGGCTGGAGCGGGTGCGGGACCTCATCGCCGCGGATCCGGCGGTGCAGCATCCGGTCCAGGCGTTCGAACGCGCCGCCGGTCTCGACCGGTGGACGCTCGCGCGCCAGTTCCGCGCCGCCTTCGGAACCAGCCCGACCCGCTTCCGCACCATGCGGCAGCTGGATCGCGCGCGCCAGCTGATGCGCGCCGGCATGCCTCTGGCCGCGGTGGCGCTTGAGGCGGGCTTCGCCGATCAAAGCCACCTGTCGAGGCTGTTCAAGCGGACCTACGGCCTGACCCCGTCGGCGTGGGTCGCCGCGCTGGCGTGAGGCCGCCGCTTCGGTTCGGCCGCCCGTCTCCCCCATCCCACCCTGTTCAAGGCGGCCCGGCGGGTGCGGTCGGGGCGCGCGGCCGTTCCTGGACGACCCGCCCGCCCCTGGCCGCGCAACGCCTGCGCAGGGCAAACCGATTGATCCGGTGTCAGCAGGTCTCAAGTGTCCGCCGCAGCACATCCATGATCGCCGGATCGTCGAACTGCGCCACGTTGAATCGCATGAACGCCGCCGCGGATTGGGCCACGCTGAACACATTCCCGGGGGCGAGAACCAGGTTTTCGGCAAGAGCCTTGCGTGCCAGGTTGGCGGAGTCGCATCCGTCCGGCAGCCTGCACCAGAGATAGAACCCGCCGCGTGGCATGATCCAGGGTTCGATGCCAACGCTCCGGAGCCGCCCGGCCGCTTTCCGCCGTGCCCGCGCCAAACGGCGGCGCAAATCCTCCATGTGTTTTCGATACCGGCCACCCGACAGGACGCTGGCGATTAGTTCGGTCGAGAGCGGGGCAGGCCCGCCGAAGCTGGTCGCGACTTGCAGGTCGACAAGATCAGCGACCCAGTCCCTCCGCGCGGCGATATAGCCGCATCGCGCCGAAGCGGAGAGCGTCTTGGAGAAGCTTCCGATGCGGATGACGCGGTTCAGGCCGTCGAGAGCGGCCAAGCGCACTGACGGCTCCGGCTCAAAATCGGCAAAGATGTCGTCTTCCACGATGACCAGATCATGGATCGCCGCCAGGTTCAGCAGGCGATGCACGGTTTGCGCCGAAGGTGTGGCGCCGGTCGGGTTGTGGAGCGCGGAATTGGTGATGTAGAGGCGGGGGCGTTCCGCTTGGAGAACCGCCTCGAACGCTTGCGTATCCGGCCCCGTCGGCGTGTAAGGCACGCTGACGATCTTCACCTGATGGGCGCGCAGCAGCGCGCGGAAATTAAAGTAACAGGGATCGTCCAGCAGCACCGTGTCTCCGGGGCGGAGCAGGAAACGGCAGATCAGATCGACCGCCTGTGTTCCCGATGAGGTCAGCACAAGCTGCTCAGGCCCGATCTCGATCCCCTCGTCGGCAAAGCGCCCCATCAGGGTCCGGCGCAGCGCCATTGAGCCGTGCGAGTGGCCATAGTCCGACAGGATGGCGTTTTCGGATCGGGCGACCGTCCGCAACGCCCGGCGCAGCTCCTCATGCGGCATCCAGTCCGGCGGCAGCCAGCCGCAGCCCGGTTTCAGTGTCGCGGCGTCGGCATCGAGCGACTGACGGGAGACCCAGAATGGATCGACCGCGCGTTCCGCCTGGGGCACATCCTGCGCCAGGGCCAGCGGCGGCAGGGCCGTCGCCGAGACAAAGAAGCCGGAGCCCGGCCGCGCACGGATCATGCCGTCCGCCGCCAGCCGGTCATAGGCTTCGACCACGGTGGAGGGGGAGACCCCCATCGTGTCGGCAAAGGCGCGGATGGACGGCAGACGGTCGCCGGGGCCGAGGGTGCGGTTGGCGATCCTCGCGCGGATCGCGTTCACGACGCTTGCCGTCCGACCGCCCGCGCGCGCGCCTCTCTGGAACTCCGACTTCAACTGTATGGCCTCTCATACCAATACGGTTTTATCAGATCGTATTGATCTGTACCTGATATGGCCAGCGATTTGCGTCCATATTCCCGCGCCGTGAAGGCGAGGTGGAATGGACGACATGAGATCATCACCGGGTGGCTGGGGCAGCGGCCTGATCGGTGTCATCATCTTCAGCGGCTCCCTCCCCGCCACCCGGGTGGCGGTCGCGGATTTCTCGCCCATGTTCCTGACCTCCGCACGCGCGGTCATCGCCGCGCTGCTGGGGACGGTGCTTCTGGTGCTGCTGCGGCAGGCGCGACCGGGACGGAACGACCTTCTGTCGCTGGGGATCGTTGCACTGGGCGTCGTGGTCGGTTTCCCGCTCCTGACGGCGCTGGCCCTCCGGCACATCACCTCGGCGCATTCCATGGTCTTCATCGGGCTGCTTCCGTTGGCGACCGCCGTCTTCGCCGTGCTGCGCGGCGGCGAGCGGCCGAAACCGCTGTTCTGGCTGTTCTCCTGTCTTGGGAGCGCGACGGTGGCCGCCTTTGCGCTTTCGAGCGGCGGGTCGGATTCGTTGACCGGCGATCTTCTGATGATCGCGGCGATAATCCTCTGCGGCCTCGGCTATGCGGAAGGCGCAAAACTGTCGCGTCGCCTGGGAGGATGGCAGGTCATTTCATGGGCGCTCGTGCTTTCCGCCCCGCTGATGCTGGTTCTGACGGTGACGGCTTTGCCGGCATCATGGGAAGGCGTCGCCGCACCGGCCTGGATCAGCCTCGTTTACGTCTCGGTGTTCTCGATGCTCCTGGGCTTCGTTTTCTGGTACCGCGGCCTCGCTCTCGGCGGAATCGCCCGCGTCGGACAGTTGCAACTGCTCCAGCCCTTCTTCGGCCTTGCCCTCGCCGGCTTGCTGCTCGGCGAGCCCGTGGCCTGGACCATGTTCGCGGCGACGGCGCTGATCGTCTTCTGCGTCGCCTTTGCGAAGAGGTTTGCCTGACCACACGGCTTCAAACCCGCCAAGCAGGACGGCTGCACCATGGGGGCAAT
>JAEZHQ010000370.1 GCA_023416455.1 Pseudomonadota bacterium
CCATGGGCGCCGCCGGGGCGCCGCCGGGGCGCCCGCCCCGTCATTCCGCCGCGCGCAGCTTGCGCACCGCCTCGTCGGACGGGAGGTAGGCCGCACCGTCGGCGTAGCGCCAGCCGGTCATGGTGCCGCGGCCGTCCTTCACCGTGGTGCGGCCGACATAGGCGCCCATGGTCGCCTGATGGTCGAGCGCGCGGAAGGCGATGGGGCCGAAGGGGCTGTCCAGCGTCAGGCCGGACAGCGCGTCGACCAGCTTCTCCGGGTCGGTGGAGCCGGCCTTCTCGACGGCGGCGGCGATCGCCTTGAAGGTGGCGTAGCCGACGACCGAGCCCAGGCGGGGGAAGTCGTTGAAGCGCTTGCGGTAGGCGTCGCGGAAGGCGGCGTGCTCGGGGGTGTCGATCTGGTCCCAGGGATAGCCGGTGACGATCCAGCCCTCGGGCGCCTCGTCCTTCATCGGATCCAGATACTCCGGCTCCCCGGTCAGCAGGCTGACCACGCTGCGGTTGCGGAACAGGCCGCGCCCCTCGCCCTCGCGCACGAACTTGGCGAGGTCGGCGCCGAAGGTGACGTTGAAGATGGCGTCGGGCTGCGCGGCGGCCAGCGCCTGCACCGTCGGTCCGGCCTCCAGCTTGCCCTGGGCCGGCCACTGCTCGCCGACGAAGCTGACGTCCGGGCGCCGCTCGGTGAGGAGCTGCTTGAACCAGGCCACGGCCGACTGGCCGTACTCGTAGTTGGGCGCCACCGTGACCCAGCGCTTGGCCGGCAGCTTGGCGGCCTCCTCCACCAGCATGGCCGCCTGCATGTAGGTGCTGGGGCGCAGGCGGAAGGTGTAGCGGTTGCCCTTGGTCCAGGTGAGGGCGTCGGTCAGCGGCTCGGCGGCCACGAAGGGCACCTTGTTGCGCGCCGCGAAATCGGCCACCGCGAGGCCGACGTGCGAGAAGTAGGTGCCGGCCAGCAGGTCGACCTTCTCGGCGCTCACCAGCTCCTGCGCCACCCGCACGGCGTCGTCGGGCTTGCCCGCGTCGTCGCGCGAGACGACCTCCAGCTTGCGGCCGCCGAGCAGGCCGCCGGCGGCGTTGACCTCTTCCACGGCGAGCTGCCATCCCTGGCGGTAGGGGACCGTGAAGGCGGGCAGGCCGGAGTAGCTGTTCACCTCGCCCACCCGGATCGGCGGGCTCTGGGAGAAGGCGGGGGAGGCCGCGGCGACGAGCGCGGCGGCGCCCAGCAGCGAAAGGGTCTGGCGGCGGTTCATGATCGTTGCGTCTATCCGGTGCGGCGGTTGGCGGAACGTGCGGCGCAACCCGATGCGGCGGCTGCCCGGACGTGGCGGTCGCGCGAACGCGTGGACCGCGTTCATAGCAAACCCACGCCAAAAGTCACCGATTCCGCGCGCCCGCCGGGGCAAGAATGTGCGAGCGGCCCTAAAGACGCAAGAATGTTTCGCCGTTCAGCCACCCCCGCACGGGATCGGCGTATGTGGGGACGGCCCGCTTGCGGTCGACTCAGGTTGCTTCCATGCCCTGGTGGTGTTTTGTGCCCTTGTGTTGTCTTTTTTGTGCCCTCAAGCGCCGGGCGGCCCGCGTCCGCGGGCCTTGGCTCACGCGGGCATGTGCCCGCGCGACCGCGGTCGCGGCCGATGCCCTCAAGCGCCGGGCGGCCCGCGTCCGCGGGCCTTGGCTCATGCGGGCAGACGCCCACGCGGCCGCGGACCCCGCATCACAGGAGGCGGGTCAGCAGGCGGAGGAAAATGTCCCGTTCCTCCGAAGACAGCGGGGCCAGCGTCAGGGCATGGGCCTGCTCGGCGTTCGGCCGCAGCTGCTCGACCATGTTGCGGCCGGCGCGGGTCAGCCGGACGCTGGTGCGTCGCCGGTCCCGCGGGTCGGGCTCCCGTTCCACCAGATTGCGCTCCGCAAGGCGCAGGATGACGCCCTGGGTGGTCGCCGGATCCATGAAGGTGAGGCGCCCGAGCTGGTTCTGGGACAGGGTGCCCTCGCTGTTCAGGGCCACCAGCGCCGCCCACTGGGTGGGGGTCATCTGGGCGTCGCCGATGCTCTCCATGAACACGGCCGAGGCGCGCTGGTGCGTCCGCCGCAGGAGGTAGTGCACCTGTTCGGAGAGCGAGAGGCTGTCGGGCATCGTCCGGCCGGGTTCCTGCATGATGCGCACACGAGCGTTGCTTGACCCGCCGTCGTTCCGGGCGGTGGCGGAAGGGCTGCGGAGCGCCGCGCCCAGGCGCTCTGGCCGGATTTGGGTGCGTCCGTCCGGCTGGGTTGGGGCGGCGTTCCCTGGAATTTAGGTCAAAAGTTCCAGGCTCCGGAACGCAGTCTAAAAGTGCATTCCCGGCAGAGCAATCCTCGGCGCTGCGGCATAGGGCCACGGCCCGGGCGCGCCACCCGTCCGACGGACGAAGCATTGGCGGCCGGGGGTGGCGGGAAAGGCACGCTCCCGAGCCCCCGGATACAGGCCGGGCTTTCGGCCGCGGTGGCGCCGCTTGGTCCTGCCAGGCACCAAGTCCGCTCCTGAATTATGGTTTCTGCTTGGGCGGGTAGGTGTCGGGCGGGGGAGTCTTTTCCCGCTCGGACTTCGGCACCGCGCCCTCCGGGGCCGGGACGCCGCCGGGGGTGTAGGGGGGCATATGGTCGTCGTTCGGCCGCTGCGGAGACTTGGGCGGCGGCGGTGTGTCCAGGCGCTTGGTCATGGCGGATGTCCTTGGTGCGTGCCCGAATTCGGGCGCCTCGGCGGGTGCGGGGGCCGTGCGGGGCCGGTGCCCGGCCGTCCTCGGGGGTGAACGGACGCCGCGGGAAGCGGTTCCCCCGTCCGGTGGGGTTGGATGTATGACTTTCGCTATAATGGTGAACAAACGAATCCACCGATCCTCTGCGGGGCGCAAGTCTTGTTGCGCCGACAACACACGAACGTGCAAAAACCGCGGCGCTGCGGCTTCACTGTTGCATTGGAAGCACGCCATAGGTTGACTTTGCGGCGACTGTCCGCTTCCCAGCGGATCGGCGATTGCGCCATTCCACGGCCATTCGACCTTGCGACCGATTTGACGACCCGATATCAGCCTTGCGCGGTGACCCATGAAGCCCAGTGTCCTGTCCTTCCCAGCCCTCGCGCTTGCGTCCACGGTCCTGACCGCGCTGCCGGCGTCCGTTCCCGCGAACGCCCAGGACCTGCAGCGCGGCGAGACGGTGCTTGAGCGCCGCCGTCCGGAGGTCGAACAGCTCGGCATCCGCGCCGGAGGGTTCCGCATCCTGCCGCGCCTCGAGACCGGCGCCACCTACGAGAGCAACGTCTTTGCGACCGAGAACAATCGTGAGAGCGACTACATCTGGGTGGTCCTGCCGCGCCTCGACGTGCGCTCCGATTTCAACAGCCATGCGCTGAACTTTTCCGCCGGTGCCAATTTCGGCCGCTACCGCGATTTCTCCAGCGAGAATTACACCGACTACCGGGTGCAGGCCGACGGCCGCTTCGACATCTCGCGGGATGCCGCGGTGGACGGGCTGCTGTTCCACCGCCGCGACCATGAGGGGCGGTCCGACCCCGACGTCAGCACCGGCACCCTGGTGGGCGCGCCCTTCGGTTTCGCCGAGCCGCAGGTCTACAACACGACCGGGGGCGAGGCCGGCTACACCCAGCGCTTCAACCGCCTGCGCGCCCGTTTGTCGGGCCTCGCCCACTACATCAGCTACGACGACGTCCTGCTCAACAACGGGATCACGGAGTCCCAGGACGACCAGGACCGCTGGGAGTATGCCGGCACCGCCCGCATCGGCTACGAGTTCATCGACGGCTATGAGACCTTCATCCAGGGCACCTATTCCTGGACGCGCTACCGCCTCGACCGCGACTTCGGGGGTGTCAACCGCGACTCCGACGGCTACGAGGTGGTTGCCGGCATCTCCACCGACCTGACCGGCCTGATCACCGGCGAGTTCTACCTCGGCTATCTCGGCAAGCGCTACGACGACCCGCAGCTTAAGGACTTCAGCGGGCTGGCCCTGGGCGGCCGGCTGAACTGGTCGGTCACGCAGCTGACCACCATCACCGGCTCGCTCAGCCGGCATATCCGTGAGTCGACCTTCACCCGTGGCCAGCAGGTGGCCTCCAGCTACAACCGCACCATCCTCGCCCTGGGTGTCGACCACGAGCTGCTGCGTACCCTGCTGCTCAACGCCCGCGCCCAATGGCGCCAGGACGACTTCAACGGCGTGAGCCGCACCGACAACGTCTACACGTTCGGGGGCGGCGCAAGCTACCAGTTCAATCGCTATCTCTTCCTGTCCGGCGGCTACACTTACGAAAAGCGTAATTCGAACGTCATTGGCTTCGACTATTCGGACAATCTTGTGTATCTGCGTATCGGTGCACAGATGTAGACCGATTTGCAGTCCTTGCAGAACGGGGCGCCCACCGACGGTGGGCGCCCTTTTTGAATTCCAACTATGCAGGGGTGCGAATTCTTTTGCCTCCTTGGCGTTAATTCCTCTCCACTTTTTCCCAAGCGCGGGCGAGTTGCTAGTCTCCCAGTCGAGATCATTGGGGAGCGGACGGCCGGCGAACGCCGGTTCGGCCCCGTTGTCCTCACGAGCCAGGGAAGGGTTTGGGATGAATCGACGTCACTTGTTCCATGTGCTGGGGCTGACCGTGATCGCCGCCGCCATGGCCGGCTGCTCCGGCGTGGACGCTCCGCCCGAGCCGGCCGGGGTTGTCGCGATGACCGACTATCGGCTGGGATCGGGCGACGCGCTCCGCGTCATCGTGTTCGGCGAGGAGCAGCTGTCCGGCGAGTTCCGCGTCGACGGCTCCGGCAAGGTCGCCATGCCGCTGATCGGCGAGGTGCCGGCCCGGGACCGCACCGCGCGTGAGCTGGAGACCGACATCTCCAAGCGGCTGTCGCAGGGCTACGTCAAGGACGCCAAGGTCAGTGTCGAGGTCTTGAACCATCGCCCCTTCTTCATCCTGGGCGAGGTGCGCAACCCCGGCCAGTACCAATACGTCAACGGCATGACCGCGCTCTCGGCGGTCGCCATGGCCGGCGGCTACACCTACCGCGCCAAGGAGGATTTCGTGCTGATCACCCGCGGGTC
This sequence comes from Pseudomonadota bacterium, assembly GCA_023416455.1. Classification (GTDB taxonomy): domain Bacteria; phylum Pseudomonadota; class Alphaproteobacteria; order Azospirillales; family Azospirillaceae; genus Azospirillum. Next base: position 5,094 of record JAEZHQ010000370.1, read on the forward strand.
CGACCCGCAGAAGCAGCTGCGCCGGGCGCCGATCACCACCCCGGTCATGCCCGACGACGTGCTGCGCATCCCCGAGCG
>JAEZHQ010000422.1 GCA_023416455.1 Pseudomonadota bacterium
CCACCGCCGCGGCGGTGCGCATCGGTCTTCCCCAGGATTTCTTCGACGACGTGATGCCCGAGGCGATCAAGCGGTTTTCCCGGGAAAGGCCGGGGGTTCACGTCGAGGTCAGCGCCGGACGCAACCCGGCCTTTGAGGAAGAGGTGCGCGCGGGCCGCCTGGACGTTGCGATCACCTACTTTCCATCGGGTTCGGACGCGCATGGAACCTTGATCTCCTCCGTGCCGATGACGTGGCTCGGCGGAACGGAACTCGCAAAGCCGGGCGACGGCGAGCCCGTCCCGCTCGTCGTGTTCGACCACCCCTGCCTGTTCCGCCAGATCACCATACGGGCGTTGGAAGAGCGGCGGCAGCGCTGGCGGCTGGCGCTCACCACGCCGAGCCTGCCCGGCATCTGGGCGGCGCTCCGTTCCTCATACGGCATCACGGCCAGAACCGCCCACCGCGTGCCCGCCGACATCCGTGAGCTGGGACCGGAGTTCGGCCTTCCGGCGTTGCCGTCGATCGACGTGCGCATGCTCACGGCCACCGGATCGTCTCCGGCCGCTTCGCTCCTGCGCGATATCCTGGCCGAGGTCGTCCGCTCGAAGGTCGCCCGTCCGCCGTCCTGAGCCGGGCCTTGCCGGTCTTTGTGCGGTCGGGTTCGACCCCGGGGCGCCCGATGGAAGCCATCGGGCGCCCCGGGCATCAGTGGAGGTAGGACAGCTTCCCCATGGCGCGATACTGCCCGGGCGTGACGCCGAACACCTTCTTGAACACGCGCGCCATATGGGACTGGTCGGAAAAGCCGCAGGCCCCCGCCGCCTCCACCAGGCTGACCCGTGACCGCAGCAGGCGCGCCACCGCGTTGGCGCGCTCCTGCAAGCGCCAGGTGTGAGGGCAGATCCCGAAGCTTTTCTTGAAGTTCCGGATCAGGGCAAAGGGCGACATGCCGACCTCGCCCGCCAGCTCGTTGAGCGAGACGTTCTCGAAAAGTGTCTCGGCCAGGATCTTCCTTGCCAGCTCGGCCCTTTCATCGACGCACGGAGCGCCCACGGTCTGCGGACCCAGCACATCCAGATTCTGCGAAAGCCAGTCGAGGAACAGGCCGAAGCGGTCGCCACGCTCCCCGGCGGCCCCATCGACCTGGGAGCAGTAATGGATGTCGAAGAACAGCGACCCGATCGGAGTCCCGGCGGCGTGCACGGGCTTGTGAAAACGCAGGTTCCCGGCATTCGCCGCCGGAAGGCCGCAAGAGCGCGCCAGCGTTCCGGGGTGGAGATGCAGGCTGCGCATCCTCCAGCCCCGTCCGTCCAGCGGTCGCGCCGCGTGCACCTGATGGGCGCCGATCGCCACGAACTGGCCTTTGCCGACGGTATGGCTCGTCTCGTCGACGTCGATCCGCACCGCACCGCCGGTGACCAGGATAAAGGTGAGAACATCATGGGAATGTGCCATGAATTCATGATTGTACCAGCCATGGTACAGAATGGATTCATGGAGATCAGGCGCATTCCAGCACGACCGCAAGGACTGTCTGGCGACCTGATTCTCATCCTTCATGCAAATCCTCCCGCATCGCTTCGGGCCTGAGCCGGCCTCACCGGATCGCACCGCAGGACCGACACGATGAAACCTTCGGCCTCTCTCGTTCTTCAGGTCTTCCGAACCCACCCGCGCGTGGGAGGGTCCGGATAATCGGCCTGGGACTGCAATGTCCAACCAGACTTGTAACGCGGATGCTTCCGGGTTTCTTGTACGATATTGCGCCCCGGGAAAGCTCCATCGGCGCATTATCGTACAAGACCATGCCGCCCCACTCGGATAGATCTTCGTACAGATTGTATTGCCGAACAACATAATCGTAGGGGCGGAATCATCATGGAGCAGAGCATCAAAGCTGCGGATTGGATTGCGCATCATGCGATCGTATCGCCGTTCCAAATCGCCTGCATGGACATCGCGTCATCAAGAAAACGAACTTACTCCGAGCTTGATGAGCGGGTTTCACGCCTTGCCTCTTACATGAGAGAAACACTTTCGTTGCCAATCTGTGCACGCGTTCTGGTGCTTTCCAAGAACGACATTGATGTTTTTGAAATTCAATTCGCCTGCCAACGCGCCGGTTTGATCTTCGTTCCGGTGAACTGGCGCCTGACGGAGCGCGAAATCGCCTTCATCACCCAGGACTGCGGCGCCGATGTTCTTTTCTTCAGTCCCGAGTTCAACGAGATCGCCGGCACGCTGCACGAGCGCGGGCTGGTCGACCATCTGCTGGACATGAACGGCGGCCGCCCGAGCCGCTACGAAACATGCATCGCCCAATCCAGGCGCCTGGAGGCAGCGGTGCCACGCATCGAGGACGACTGCTGGGCCCTGATCTACACCTCGGGGACCACGGGCCATCCCAAGGGCGCCATGATCAGCTACCGGATGGCCTTCTACAACGCGGTCGAGCTGTGCACGGCCTTCGACCTGGACGCCGGCAGCCGCAATCTGGTCGTCCTTCCCACCTTCCACACGGGCGGCCTGAATGTGTTCGCCAACCCCGTGTTCCTTCGCGGCGCCACCAACATCGTCCTGCGCGATTTCGTGCCGGAGGAGGTGATCGGCCTGCTGACGGACCCCACCGCCGGAATCACGCACCTGATGGCCGTGCCGACCATGCACGCGATGCTGGCCGCCGAGAGCGGGTTCGGCCGGCTGGCCGCCAGCGGGCTGCGCGGCATCGCCGTCGCCGGCGCCCCCTGCCCCGCCGCGACGATCGACGCCTACGAGCGGGTCGGCCTGCGGCTGCGCCAGTGCTGGGGCATGACGGAAGCCGGCCCGCTGGGAATACTCATGCCGCCGCACAGCCCGGCGGAAAAACGCGGCTCCTCCGGCCTGCCGGGCATGTTTCTCCAGGCCGCCATCGCCTCCGCCGACGGGCAGCGGATGCCGGACGGCGAAATCGGCGAACTCGTCGTCCGGGGGGCCGCCGTCACGCGCGGCTACTGGCAGCGCGACGAGGTCAACCGCCAGGTCTTCGACGCCTCCGGCTGGTTCCGCACCGGGGACGCCGCCTACCGCGACTCCGACGGCTACTACTACATCGTCGACCGCTGGAAGGACATGTACATATCCGGCGGCGAGAACGTCTATCCCGCCGAGATCGAGCGCGTGCTCCATCTGGTCGAGGGCGTCGCCGAATGCGCCGTGGTCGGCCGGCCCGACGAGAAATGGGGCGAGGTCGGCCGCGCCTTCGTCGTTTGCCGGACGCCGGGCGCGATCAGCGCCGACGAGCTGGCCGCGCACTGCCGCCAGCATCTCGCGCGCTACAAGATCCCGAAGGAATTCCTGTTCGTCGACGCCCTTCCCCGCACCGCCTCCGGCAAGATTCTCAAGAACAAGCTCAAAACCATCGCCTGACCCCGTGCCGCGACAACGCGCGCACGGAAGAAATGATACGGACGGCGCCTGAAGGCGTCGCCGGTATGACGCACGCACAGAAGAAAGGATGCCGTCATGAGCCATGTCTCCTACTCACGAACCGGAACCGTCGGCCGCATCGAGATGCAGCGGCCGCCCGCGAACAGCTACGAAGTGGCGTTCATGCGGGACCTCGACCGCGCGATCACGATGGCGGAGGACGACGCCGAATGCCGGGCCGTCATCATCCGCAGCGCCCTGCCCGGCTTCTTCTGCGGCGGCGCCGACATCAAGCGGTTCCAGGCGAACAGGCCGCACGAGAACATCGAGATGATCACGCTGGCCCACGAGACCCTGAGCCGGCCGTCGCAGAGCCGGAAAATCTACATCGCCGAGATGGCCGGGCACGCGCTCGGCGGCGGGTTCGAGATCGCCCTGGCCTGCGACCTGCGCTTCGCGGCGACGGGAAAATTCCTGCTCGGCCTGCCCGAAGTCAAGCTCGGCATCCTTCCCGGAAACGGCGGCACGCAGCGGCTGCCGGCCCTGCTCGGCGTCAACAGGGCGCTTGAACTCATGATCACCGGCCGCACGCTCACGCCCGAGGAGGCGCACGCGCTGGGCCTGGTCAACCGGCTGTATGAACCGGACGCGCTCGCGGCGGAGACGCTGGCCTTCGCCGAGGAGCTGGCGGCGTCGGCAACCCTCGCGGTCGGCAACATCAAGCGTTCGGTCTACGACGGCTATGCGCCCACCCTCCAGGCCGGCATGGCGGTGGAGCGGCGCAACATCGCCGAACTGTTCGCCTCGGCGGACGCCGAGGAGGGGTTCGCCGCCTTCGTCGAACGGCGCAAGCCGCGCTTCTCCGGCAAGTAAGCCGGTCCGCGTCCCAGGAAGGAGAGAACCGATGACCCTTCAGCTCTACACCTGGCCGACACCGAACGGCCACAAGGCACAGATCATGCTCGAAGAGCTTGGCGTCGCCTACGAGCTGTGCCCGGTGAACATATTCGAGGGCGAGCAGTTCAGCGACGCCTACCGGAAAATCAACCCGAACAGACGCATTCCCGCCCTGGTCGACGCCACCGACCCGAGCGGGCCGCCGCTGTGCGTCTTCGAGTCCGGGGCCATCCTGCTGCACCTCGCGGAGAAATACGGCCGCTTCATCCCGGCCCACGCCCAAGGCCGCATGGCGGCCATCCAGTGGCTGATGTGGCAGGTCGGAGGACTGGGCCCGATGCTCGGCCAGGGCCAGCATTTCTGGACCTACGCCAAGGAAAAGCACCCCTATTCCATCAGCCGCTACACCAAGGAAGGCGAACGGCTCCTGGCGGTCATGGAAGACCATCTGGGCGCGCATGAATTCCTCGCCGACGACTATTCCATCGCCGACATCGCCTGCTTTCCCTGGGTGCGCATCCACAAGCTTGCCAATCTCAGCCTTGAGGGCATGCCCAACCTGCAACGCTGGTACGGCGCGATCCGCGGCCGCCCGGCGGTCAAGCGGGGCCTCGACATCCTGCGGAATCACCTCACCGGGGTCCCCAACACCGAGCGGGCGCACGACGTCATGTTCGGAAAGTCCCAGTTCTCCAAGCGCTGACCCCCCGCCGGCCAAGAAGGACAAAAGAGCCATGATCGGCATCAACGGGATCGCCCACACCATTCTGACCGTGTCGAATTTCGCGGCGGCCCACCGCTTCTACGCGCCTCTGATGGAATCGTTCGGACTGGAGAAGGTCTTCGACAACGAGAACTTCGTGTACTGGGTCGGGGGGCGCACCGCGCTCGGCATCCAGGAAGCCGAGGCGGCCTACCGGTCGGAGCGTTTCGTCCAGTACCGCGTCGGCCTGCATCACCTGTGCTTCCGGGCGAAGGAACGCGCCGACATCGACCGCACCGCCCGGCTGCTGGAGGACATGAAGGCCACCATCGTGCGCGGCCCGATGGAGGGCGGCTGGGCGCCCGGCTACTATTACGTGCTGTTCGAAGACCCGGACGGCATCCGTCTGGAGATCTGCCACGTGCCCGGCCAGGGCGTGCTGGCGGAGGACACCGAATTCAACCCAGGCACGGACTTTCAAACCGGGAGGACGCCTTGAGCATCCCTCTCCACGGTGCGATCGGAGGACATTATCGCAATGACAACGCTCTTCGTGGGTCTTGCCAACGTCCAGCTCTTCCTCTCGGGCGTCGCCGTCGTCCTGATGATGGCAAACATCACGGTTGATGTCCTGGGCTCCAAGCTGTTCGGCACCGGCGCCCCCGCCACCCTGGAGATGGTCTCCTACTACTACATGATCGCCGTGGTTTTCCTGCCGCTGGCGGCGATCGAGTTGAAGCGGGAGTACCTGATCGTCGATCTGTTCATGGATTTGGCGCCGGCCGGCCTGCGCCGCTGTTCCGAGCTGCTGCGCGTCGCCGCCACCGTCACGGCCTATGGGTTCCTCACCTGGCTGACCCTGACGAGCGCGCTGAAGTCCTACCGGACCGGCGAACTCGTCCTCAGCGCGGAGGTCATCCATATCTGGCCAGCCCGCTTCATCCTGCCCTTCGCCTTCGCCGTGGCGACGCTCGTGGCGGCCGGCGAGATCGCCGCCATCCTCGGGCGGGTGCGGACCGTCGGGCGGCCGGTCGCGGAGCACGGCCGATGAGCAACGTCGCCATAGGATTCATCGTCACCGGCGGGGTCTTCTTCGGCATCGCCGCGCGGATCCCGATCGGCATCGCGCTCCTGCTCGGCAGCCTGGTCGGGCTGACCCTGCTCAACGGCACCAAGGTGGCGTTGATGCTGACGTCGGGCATTCCCTTCGAATTCGCCGGCGAATGGAGCCTGAGCGCGATCCCCATGTTCCTCCTCATGGGCTACATCGCCTCCAACACCGGCCTCGCCAACGGCATCTTCGAGGCGTTGCGGGTGTCGCTCCGCCGCGTTCCCGGCGGCATGGCGTCCGCGACCGTGGTGGCGTCGGCGGTGTTCGCGTCGGCGTCGGGATCGAGCGTCGCCACCTCGGCCGCCATGGCCAGGATCGCCGTCCCCGAGATGCTGGCGGCGGGCTACCAGCGGGGGCTGGCGGCGGGCTGCGTCGCCGCCGCCGGAACGCTGGGTTCGCTCATCCCGCCGAGCGTGCTGATGGTGCTCTACGGCGTCTTCATGCAGGTCTCGATCGGGCAGCTCTTCATCGCGGGCATCCTGCCCGGCCTGCTGACCGCCGCCGCCTACATCGCCATGATCACCCTGCGCGTGCTGCGCAACCCGCGGCTCGCTCCCGGCGATGGCCCACCGCCACCGCCCCGGCCGGCGGGCTCCGGACCCGGCTTTGCCGCCCTCTGGCCCCTGCCCGTGCTGATCATCTGCGTCATGGGGGGCATCTTCCTCGGCGTGTTCTCGCCGACCGAGGCGGGGGCGATCGGCGCCGCCTGCGCCCTGGCCATCTCCATGGCCGCCGGGCGCTTCACCTGGACCGCCTTCGTGACGGCGGTCGTCCAGACCGCGCGGGGCACCGCGACCATCTTTTTCGTCGCCATCGGCGCCTCCCTGTTCGCCCGCTTCATCGGCCTCAGCGGCGTGCCGGAATACCTGAAGGACAGCCTCATCGGGGCCACCGGCGGAAACCCGTATCTGGTGCTGTTCCTCATCTCCTTCATCTTCCTCGTCCTCGGCATGTTCATCGAGAGCATCGCCCTGATGCTTCTGGTTCTGCCCGTCATCGAGCCGCTGCTGGCCGAGTTCGGTTTCGATTACCTGTGGTTCGGGATCATCGTCGTGAAGCTCCTGGAAATCGGCCTCATGACTCCTCCCGTCGGGCTGAACGTCTACGTGATCAAGAGCGCGCTCGGCAACGCCGTCGACCTTTCGGAAATATTCAAGGGCGTCGGCTGGTTCATCGTCACCGATCTGGTTCTTCTTGTGCTCTTCATCATCTTCCCCGGGATCATCACCGTCTTGCCTGAAGCAATGAAATAGACACGAAAAACGGGAGGAAACCATGAGACAGATGGCGTCTTTGGCCTGCGCGGCCTTGCTGCTGGCGCTCGCGCCGGCCGCCGCGGCCCGCGACTACCAGGCGGCGACCTTTCTGCCGCCGTCGCATCTGCTGACGGCCGGACCGCTCATCGAATGGTCGAAGGACATCAGCGCCGCCACCAACGGCCGGCTCCGCTTCAACGTCCATGCCGGCGGCGCCCTGCTCGGCCCGACCACCATGATGGCCGGCCTCGGCGAGGACGTCGCGCAGATCGGATTCGTCGCGGCCAGCTATTACCCGAAGGATTTCCCCAAGACCAACACCATCGACGATCTTTCCTTCATCCACACCGAGCCGCTGTCGCTCGCCTTCGCCTTTACCGAGTTCGTCATGGCGACCCCGGAGATCCGCAAGGAGTGGGAGGACAACAACCTCGTCTTCATCGCCGGGATGAGCACGCCGCCCTATCAGCTGTTCTGCCGCTCCGAGATGAGGACGGCCGCCGACCTCCGGGGAAAGAAGGTGCGCACGCCCAACGCCGTTCTCACGCGCTGGGCACAGGCGGTCGGCGTGATCCCCATCAACGCGCCCTTCTCCGAGATCTACATCGGGCTTGAGCGCGGCGCCCTCGACTGCGCCGCCGCCGACAACACGACGCTGACATCGGCGCGCCTCCTGGAGGTCACCCGCCACGTCATGGAGCTTGATCTGGGGTCTTATTTCCTCGGCTCGCCATGGTCGCTCAGCCGCAGCTTCTGGAAGGAGCTGAGCGCGGAGGACCGCCAGATCCTGCTCGACGTGACGGCACGGTCCCTGGTCAGGCTGCAACTCACCTACGCGCGGAGCCTCCAATCCTCCGTCGACCAGGCGAAGGCGGCCGGCGTCACCTTCACCGCCGCGTCGGACGAGCTGGAGGCGGCCAGGACCGCCTTCATCGCGGCCGACATGGGCGGCAGCGCCGAGCTGAGCAAGACCCAGCTCGGCGTGAAGGATCCGGCGCGCCACCGCGACCGCCTGACGGCGCTCGTCGAGAAATGGAAGACCCTCCTCCAGACCACGGACCGCTCGGACGAGAACGCGCTCCTGGCGCTCCTGCGGGCGGAAATCTACGACTCCGTCGACGTCAGGACCTATGGGCTGAAGTAGGGCGCCCCGGAACGGCCGGCGGGGGCAAGGCGTTACCTTTGGCAACGGCTCCCCGGACCGGAACGGGGAGCCTGCCGGGGAGGGCGGCCGATGCTCCAACTGTCCGAACGGGACGTGCGGCTGGGCCGCCGCGC
>JAEZHQ010000434.1 GCA_023416455.1 Pseudomonadota bacterium
CCACCGCCGCGCGCGCGCTGCCGCCCGAGGCGGCCTGCATCGCGGCCATCCTGGAGGCGGAGCGGGAGGCCGGCATCGCCGACCACACGCTGCTGGCCATGGGCTTCACCGAGGCGGGGCGGCGGACCGAGGCCGGCCTGTTCACGGTGTGGCCCTGGACCGTGAACGCCGGGGGGCTCTCGCGCTACTTTCCCAGCCGCGACGAGGCCGTCGCCTTCGTGAAGGAGCGGCAGGCCGCCGGACAGCGCTCCATCGACGTCGGCTGCCTCCAGGTGAACCTGAAATGGCACCCCGACGCCTTTCCCGACCTCGCCGCCGCCTTCGATCCCCAGGCCAACGCGCGCTATGCCGCGCGCTTCCTGGGCGCGCTGCGGCAGAGCCACGGCACGCTGGACAGCGCTGTCGGCCGCTACCATTCCGCCCAGTCGGAGCGGGGCGACGCCTACCGCCAGCGGGTGTCCGGCAACCGGCGCTGGGTGGCCCGCGCCAAGGACTATCTGGGGGCGCTGGCCTCCGGCCCGCGCCAGGCCGCGCCGGCCTGGGGCCGCGCCGAGCTGGGCCGGCTCGCCTTCCTGTCCAGCCTCTACGCCGACGGCGCGTCGCGGCCGCTGCTGCCCGAGGCGGCGGAGTAGGACGGGTTTAAATCCGGGTTTTACCGCGACCCCCTAAGCTGGTTTCTCCAGATCGGGCCACAGGCCCGGCCTTTCGAGCCCTGCGGACCCTATGGTTTTGCAGGTTTTCCGAGCCCGCCCCCGGTCCGTCCATGGGTGGGCGGAGTTCGGAAAACCTGCTTAGGGTTCGCCCCCTAATGACTTCCGGCGGCGCGCCCGCGCGGGAGGCCTCGAACCGGAGCAATGTGACGTCATGAGCTTCACCGGCACCGTCCGCAACCGGATGACGACGCTGGGCGGCATCGGCCTTGCCAACCGGGACGTGCTGTTCGCCGTGGGCATCATGCTGGTCCTGGCGGTGCTCTTCCTGCCCGTGCCCACCTGGTTCCTCGACATCGGGCTGGCGCTGTCGCTGGCGGTCAGCGCGCTGATCCTGCTGGTCGCGCTGTGGATCTCCCGGCCGCTGGACTTCTCCTCCTTCCCGACGGTCCTTCTGGTGGTCACCGTCCTGCGGCTGGCGCTGAACATCGCCTCGACCCGCCTGATCCTCAGCCAGGGCCACACCGGAACGGCCGCCGCCGGCCATGTGATCGAGGGCTTCAGCCAGTTCGTCATGGGCGGCAACTTCGTCATCGGCGTCGTCGTCTTCTGCATCCTGATCGTCATCAACTTCGTCGTCATCACCAAGGGCGCCACCCGCATCGCCGAGGTGGGGGCGCGCTTCACCCTGGACGCCATCCCGGGCAAGCAGATGGCCATCGACGCCGACCTGTCCGCGGGCATGATCGACGAGACCGAGGCGCGCCGCCGCCGCAAGGAGCTGGAGGACGAGAGCACCTTCTTCGGCGCCATGGACGGCGCCTCGAAGTTCGTGCGCGGCGACGCGGTGGCCGGCCTCATCATCACCGCCATCAACGTGCTGGGCGGCATGGCCATCGGCATCGCCCAGCAGGGCATGTCCTTCTCGTCGGCGGCGTCGGTCTACACCATCCTGACGGTGGGCGACGGGCTGGCCACCCAGATCCCGGCGCTGGTCGTCTCGCTGGCGGCCGGCCTGCTGGTGACCAAGGGGGGCAACGTCGGCTCCGCCGACCAGGCGGTGCTCGCCCAGCTCGGCGGCTACCCGAAGGCGCTGATGGTGGCCGGCGGCCTGCTCGGCGTGCTGGCGGTGACGCCGGGCCTGCCCGCCGTCCCCTTCCTGCTGCTGGGGACCGGCTTCGCCGCCGCCGGCTGGTACGTGCCGCGCCAGCGCGCGCGGGAGGCGGCGCTGGCCAAGCTGGAGGAGGGCAGGGCGCCGCCGGCCGCCCCGGTGGAGGAGCCGGTGGAGGACATGCTGAAGGTGGACGACGTGAAGGTGGAGGTCGGCAACCACCTGGTCCCGCTCATCCTCAACAAGAACGGCCCGCTCACCGGCAAGGTCAAGACGCTGCGCAAGCGCTTCGCCAAGGAGTTCGGCTTCATCCTGCCCTCGGTGCGCATCAAGGATTCCAGCTTCCTGCCGCCCAAGGGCTACGTCGTCAGCGTCATGGGCGTGGAGGTGGCCAACGGCGAGGTGCGGCCCAAGCAGCTCCTGGCCATCGACCCGACCGGCGGCGAGGCGCCGGACCTGCCCGGCGAATCGACCCGGGAGCCGACCTTCGGCCTCCAGGCCAAATGGATCGACCCGGCCCGCCACGAGGAGGCGGTTGCCAAGGGCTACACGGTGGTCGACCCGGAGAGCGTCATCACCACCCACCTGACCGAGATCATCAAGGACCACCTGCCCTCGCTGCTGACCTACGCGGCGGTGCAGAAGCTGATCGAGGGGCTGGGGCGCGACTACCAGAAGCTGGTCAACGACATGGTGCCGAGCCAGATCTCGCTGGTGGTGGTGCAGCGCGTGCTCCAGTCCCTGCTGGCCGAGCGGGTCTCCATCCGCAACCTGCCGGCCATCGTCGAGGCCATCGCCGAGGCGGTCGGCTGGACGCGCAACATCACCATGATCACCGAGCATGTGCGCAGCCGCCTCGGCCAGCAGATCTGCCAGGCGCTGGTGGCCCCCGACGGCTTCGTGCCGGTCATCGTGCTGACCCCGCGCTGGGAGCAGGCGCTGCTCGACGCCATCGTGACCGAGGGGGAGGACCGCCGCTTCGCCATGCCGCCGAGCCAGGTGCAGGAATTCCTGACCCAGCTGCGCAGCCGGATCCAGAAGCACGCCAGCCCGCAGGTGTGGCCGGCGCTGCTGGTGGGGGCGGAGGTGCGGCCCTTCCTGCGGTCGCTGCTGGAGCGGGTGAGCCCGATGACCCCGGTCATCAGCCACGCCGAGCTGCACCGCAAGACCGCCCTCAAGACCGTCGACCAGGTCTAGCGTCGGGACCCCCTCGCGCCATGGACACGCTGCCCCAGCTTCTCAGCGGCGAGATCTACCGGGTCGCCCTGGTGTTCCTGCGCGTCGCCGCCGCCGCCGCCATCCTGCCCGGCATCGGCGAGTTCGCGGTGCCCGTGCGCGTGCGCCTGGGCGTCGCCCTGCTGGCCGCCCTGGCCCTGGCGCCGGCGCTTCCCGGCCTGCCGGCGGCACCGCCGGCCCAGCCGGCCGAGATCGCCGTGCAGTTCGCCGGCGAGACCATCGTCGGCGCCTTCCTCGGCTTCGGGGCCAAGCTGTTCCTGGCCGCCCTCCAGGTGACCGGGACCGTGGTGTCGCAGACCATCGGCCTGTCCAGCCCCTTCTCGGCCGACGGCATGGGCTTCGAGGGGGGGACGGTGCTGTCCGGGACGCTGGTGATCGCCGGCCTTGCGCTTCTGTTCGCGACCGACCTGCATTACCTGATGCTGGACGCGCTGGCGCGCTCCTACGCGGTCTGGCCGGCCGGCCGGTTCCCCGACGCCGGGCTGCTCGCCGGGCGCTACGCCCAGCTGGTGGCGGCGACCTTCCGGCTCGGCGTCGGGCTGGCCGCGCCCTTCCTGGTGTTCGGCTTCACCTTCAACGTGGCGCTCGGCCTCGTCAACCGCGTCATGCCGGCGATGCCCGTCTTCTTCGTCGGCACGCCGATCATGCTGGGCGCCGGGCTGTTCCTGTTCATGGCGACCGCGGGCGTGATGCTGACGGGCTTCGCGGCGGGGCTGCGCGCCTGGCTGGCGGGATCGTGAGGGGCGGTGTCGGACGGGCAGGACGACTCGCAGAAGACCGAGGAGCCGACCGAGAAGCGCCTGCGCGAGGCCGAGGAGAAGGGCGACGTCCCGCGCGCGCGCGACGTCGGCCTGCTCACGGCGATGGCGGCGGCCTGGCTGATCGCCCTGCTGGTGGCCGAGGGGGTGACCGCCACCGTCGGCCGGACCCTGCTGCCGCTGATCGAGAATCCCGACGATTTCCGCCTCGACGGCAGCGCCTTCGACGTGCTGCACGGGATGCGCTGGCTGATCCTGGGAGTCGGCGCGGCGCTGGCGCCGCTGTTCGGCATCCTGGCCGGCGCCGCGGTCGTCTCGGCGCTGGGGCAGGGGCCGCTGGTGGCGTCCACCGAGCGGATCCGCCCGAAGCTGTCGAACCTGTCGCCGCTCAAGGGCCTGAAGCGCATCGTGTCCCGGCAGGCGGTGGTGGAGTTCGCCAAGAGCGTGGTCAAGCTGCTGATCATCGCCGCCGCCGCGTGGTTCGCCGTGGAACCCTACATCACATGGACGGAGGGGCTCGTGGGCATCGACGTTGCGGCATTGCCCGATCTGCTGCGGGACGTGACCTTGCGCCTGCTTCTGGCCGTTCTGCTGGCGACGGTGCTGATGGCCGTCGTCGACGTGCTGTGGAACCGCTTCGAGTGGCGCCGCCGCCTGCGCATGAGCTTCCAGGAGCTGAAGGACGAGTTCAAGCAGACCGAGGGCGACCCCAAGATCAAGGCGCGCCTGCGCGAGGTGCGCCGCGAGCGCTCGCGGCGACGCATGATGGCCAGCGTGCCGCGGGCCACCGTGGTGATCACCAACCCCACCCATTTCGCGGTGGCGCTGGAGTACGACCGGGGCCGCCTGCCGGCGCCGGTGTGCCTGGCCAAGGGGGCGGACCTGATCGCGCTGCGCATCCGCGCCATCGCCGAAGAGAACGGCGTGCCGGTGGTCGAGAACCCGCCGCTCGCCCGCGCGCTCCACGCCTCCGCCGAGCTGGACGAGCTGATCCCCCTGGAGCATTACCAGGCGGTGGCCGAGGTCATCACCTACGTGCTGCGGCTGAAGACCGCGGCCGGGCGCCGCGCGCGGTGACGCGGCGGCGCTACTTTTGGTCCAGGCGCACCGCACCGTCCCAGCCGGGCGGCGGCGGCTCGTCGCGGTAGGCGGCGCAGCGCCGCGCCAGCAGCGCGCAGGCCGGATCGCCCGGACAGCGCGCCTCGTAAGCC
>JAEZHQ010000518.1 GCA_023416455.1 Pseudomonadota bacterium
GCTGGCGCCCGTCCGGCCGCAACCCGACGCGGCGGCGCGGCGCCCCGTCGCGGAGCTGCGCCAGGATGACGTCGGCGCCGGGGAAGCCGCCCTCCTCGCGCCGCCGCCGCGGCAGCGCCCATTCCAGCGCGGCCTCCACCGGGGTGGTCGTCTCGTCGATGTCGTGGCCGTAGAGGCACAGGCCGGCCTCCAGCCGCAGCGAGTCGCGGGCGCCGAGGCCGATCGCCTCGACCTCCGCCTCGGCCAGCAGGGCGCGGGCGATGGGCTCGGCGTCGGCCTTGTCGCAGGAGATCTCGTAGCCGTCCTCGCCGGTGTAGCCGGAGCGGGTGAGGACCACCGGGACGCCGTTGAAGGCCGCCGGCAGATAGCTCATGAATTTCATGGTCGCCGCCTCGGGCACGAAGCGCGCCATCACCGCCGCCGCCGCCGGGCCTTGCAGCGCCATCAGCGCCAGGTCGCCCAGCGGCTCGACCTCGGCCTTGCCGGCCAGGCGCTCGCGCAGGTGGGCGAGGTCCTGCTCCTTGCGGGCGGCGTTGACGACCAGGAAGAGATGGTCGCCGGCGTTGGTAACCATCAGGTCGTCGAGGATGCCGCCCCGCTCGTTCAGGAGCAGCGTGTAGCGCATGCGCCCGCGCGCCAGCCCCTTGACGTCGCCGGGGACCAGCGCCTCCAGCGCGGCGGCCGGGTCGTCGCCGGTCAGGCGCAGTTGCCCCATGTGGGAGACGTCGAACAGGCCCGCCTTGTCGCGGGTGTGCAGGTGTTCCTTGAGGATGCCCGGCGGGTACTGCACCGGCATGTCGTAGCCGGCGAAGGGCACCATGCGGGCCTTCAGCTCCAGGTGCAGGCCGTGGAGCGGGGTGGTCTTGAGCGGTTCGGGCGCCTCGGTCACGCGGGGGTCCTCCGACGAAAGGGTGCACTCCCGCGCCAGGATCGGCGCGGTTTCGGCCCCCTCTGTCTTGGACCTGAGAGATTCACCGGTCGGGTACAACCCTGCGAACCGGCTTACTCCTTCGGTGAGAGCCGGCCTTTCGCCATCGCTGGCGGAAAGGCCGGAGCTGCTTTCCAGAGTCGCCTCATCCCCTTGCGGTCCTTTTGCCTGAGAGTTTCCGGGGGCGGTTGCTCCTTCGGCGCCACCGCCCGGCGTCCGGGCGGCGATCTCTCCCGCGAGGGATCATCGGCATGTGCGTTCACACTAGCGGCCCGCCCGCGAATGTCAATGCGGCCTTGCGGCCGCACCGCCCCGGGGCGGCGGCGGGGGATGGGCTGCGCCCCCTACTTCCCGATCTGCGCGCGGTTGAAGGCCAGTTCCTCCGGGCTCAGCTGGAAGCCGACGAAGATGTTCCAGTCCCTGGCGTTCACGTCCTTGGGCAGGGGGATGCGCGGGGCCAGCTCCTCCCGGCTGCCGGCGCGCGGCTTGCCCGGCTCGAAGGTGATGGTGGCGTCGAACTCGCTCTTGCTGCTCGGCCGGTCCTCGCCGGGCTTGGCGACGGCAACGAAATAGCGGTAGCTCGCCTGGTTGCCCTGGAGCGCCGGCCCGCGCTCCGCCACCAGGAAGAGGTTGACGTTCACGGTCACGCCGTCGCTGGCGTATTCGCAGTTGCCGCTGAAGTCGGCCAGCGCCGCGCGCGACACCACGTCGGTCAGGTCGCGCCCGCCGCCGGGGCGGAACTGGGTCACCTCCGACAGGTCGCGGACGATGGCCACCTTGGGGCAGGCCAGGGCCGCCGTGTCGCCGCCCCCGCCGAGCCCGAGGCTGGAACAGCCGGACAGGGCCAGCGCGCCCAGGGACAGCAGCGCGGGCGCAAGCGGGCTTTTCCGGGCGGGGGTTCCTATATTACGGTCGCGGCGGCGGTCCATCGGTCTGGCCTAAGGGTTCGGATCGGTTGGTCGAACCGAGACTTTAGAGAAGCGGCCGGGCCGGCACAAGGCTGCGCGGCTGCGGCCAAGCCTCCAGGCACCCTCGATCCAAGGCAACGGGAAACGGCATGACGAAGACGCCTCTCACAATTCTGCTCGCCGCCCCGCGTGGCTTCTGCGCCGGCGTGGACCGCGCGATCCAGATCGTCGAGGTGGCGCTGGAACGGTTCGGTCCCCCCGTCTATGTGCGCCACGAGATCGTGCACAACCGCTTCGTGGTGCAGAGCCTGGAGGCCAAGGGCGCGGTCTTCGTGGACGAGCTGACCGAGGTGCCCGACGGCGTGCCGGTGGTCTTCTCCGCCCACGGCGTGCCGAAGTCGGTGCCGGCGGCGGCGGAGAAGCGCGGGCTGTTCTACCTGGACGCCACCTGCCCGCTGGTCAGCAAGGTCCACCGCGAGGCCGAGCGCCATTTCAACGAGGGCCGGCAGGTCGTCCTGATCGGCCACGCCGGCCATCCGGAGGTGATCGGCACCATGGGCCAGCTCCCCGAAGGGGCGGTGGTCCTGGTCGAGACGGTGGAGGATGTGGGCCGGGTGGCGGTCGCCGACCCGGACAACCTCGCCTACGCCACCCAGACCACCTTGTCGGTGGACGAGACGGCCGGCATCGTCGCCGCCCTCCAGGCCCGCTTCCCGGCCATCGCCGGGCCGAAGAAGGAGGACATCTGCTACGCCACCACCAACCGCCAGCAGGCGGTGAAGGCGATCGCGCCCCGGGTGGACGCCCTGCTCGTCCTGGGGGCGCCGAACTCGTCCAACTCCAAGCGGCTGGTCGAGGTGGCGAGGACCCACGGCTGCGCCCGCGCCCAGCTGGTCCAGCGGGCCGGCGACATCGACTGGGCGGCGCTGGCGGGGATCGGCGCGCTCGGCATCACCGCCGGCGCCTCGGCGCCCGAGGTGCTGGTGGAGGAGGTCATCGAGGCGGCCCGCGCGCGCTTCGACGTGACGGTGGAGGAGCTGCGCACCGCCTTCGAGGACATCACCTTCAAGCTGCCCAAGGCCCTTCTCGACGGCGGCGTCCCGGTCCGCCCGCGGGAGGAGGCGTGAGGACCGCCGGCCGCCATTGACCCCACCCGCGAATCCGGGTAAGGCGCTGACCCCATGGCCGTATACACCGAAGTATCCGACGAGGATCTGAACGCCTTCGTCGCCCAGTACGCGCTGGGCGGCGTCCTGTCGTGCAAGGGCATCGCCGAGGGGGTGGAGAACTCCAACTTCCTTCTGGTGACCGAAAGCGGCCCTTACATCCTCACCCTCTACGAGAAGCGCACCCGGCGCGAGGATCTCCCCTTCTTCCTCGGCCTGATGGAGCATCTGGCGGCCAAGGGCATCGCCTGCCCGCTGCCCGTCCAGGGCACCGACGGGCAGGCGTTGCGCGAGCTGTGCGGCCGGCCGGCGGTGATCGTCACCTTCCTCGCCGGCATGTGGCCGCGCCGCATCCACCCGCGCCACTGCGCCGAGCTGGGGACCGCGCTCGCCGGCCTGCACCTGGCGGTCGCCGACTTCCGCCCGGAGCGGCCGAACGCCCTGTCGCTGGCCGGCTGGCGGGATCTGGTCGGGACCTGCGCAGCGCGGGCCGACACGGTGAGCCCGGGCCTGCGCGACGCGCTGGAAGCGGAGCTGGCCGCCCTGGAGGCCAACTGGCCGCAGGGCCTGCCGGCCGGGGTCATCCACGCCGACCTGTTCCCGGACAACGTCTTCTTCCGCGGCGAACGGCTGTCCGGGCTGATCGACTTCTATTTCGCCTGCAACGACTTCCTGGCCTACGACGTGGCCATCTGCCTGAACGCCTGGTGCTTCGAGGCCGACGGCTCCTTCAACGCGACCAAGGCCCGCCAGCTGCTGACCCACTACCAGAAGGTCCGCCCGCTGTCGCGCGAGGAGCTGGCGGCGCTGCCCTGGCTGTGCCGCGGCAGCGCCCTGCGCTTTCTGCTGACCCGCCTCCACGACTGGCTGAACCACCCGCCGGGCGCCTTCGTCCGGCCCAAGGACCCGCTGGAGTATCTGCGCAAGCTGCGCTTCCACCAGAGCGTCCGCGGCCTGGGCGACTATTGCCTGGACGACGGCGGCTCCTACGAGGTGTGACGATGGTCCGAAGGAACGGGGGCCGGCCGCAACCGGGCGGGGTGCGATGAGCGGGGATGCGATGAGCGGGGACCCGAACGCCGGGACCGCCGCCAAGGTGGTGGAGATCTTCACCGACGGGGCGTGCAGCGGCAACCCCGGCCCCGGCGGCTGGGGCGCCATCCTGCGCTTCGGCACCAAAGAGAAGGAGCTGTGGGGCGGCGAGCCCGCCACCACCAACAACCGCATGGAGCTGATGGCCGCCATCCAGGCGCTGGAGGCGCTGAAGCGGCCGGTGAAGGTGCGGCTCTACACCGACAGCGAGTATGTGAAGAACGGCATCACCAAGTGGATCCACGGCTGGAAGGCCAAGGGCTGGACCACCGCCGACCGGAAGCCGGTCAAGAATGTGGAGCTGTGGCAGCGGCTCGACGCCGCCAAAAGCCGGCACGACATCGAGTTCCACTGGGTCCGCGGCCACGCCGGCCATCCGGAGAACGAACGCGCCGACGCGCTGGCCCGCCGCGGCGTCGAGGAGGCCCGCCGCGCCCCGCGCGGCGGATGACGCCCCCCTTTCCCGGAGCGCGGGCATACCCCCGCCCGGCCGCGTCACGGCCGGGCGGGGGCTGAAGCCGGCGGGCGCTACAGGGCGGCCAGGATCGCCTCGGCCGAGGAGACCTCGAACTGGCCGGGCTTCTCCACGGCGAGGTGGGTGACCTTGCCGTCCTTGGCGACCAGCGCGAAGCGCTGGCCGCGCAGGCCGAGGCCGTAGCCCGAGCCGTCCATGGTCAGGCCGAGCGCCTGGGTGAAGGCGGCGTTGCCGTCGGGCAGCATGAACACCGCGTCGCCGACCCCGCTTTTCTCGCCCCAGGCGCGCATCACGAAGGGGTCGTTGACGGCGAGGCAGACGACGCTGTCCACGCCCTTGCCCTTCAGCGCCTCCGCCTGCTGGACGAAGCCCGGCAGGTGCTTGGCCGAGCAGGTCGGCGTGAAGGCTCCCGGAACGGAGAACAGGACCACCGTCTTTCCCTTGAAAAGGGCATCGGTGGTGATGTCCTGCATGCCGTTGTCGGTCAGGTGCTTCAAGGTCACCGATGGAATGGTGTCCCCGACGTTGATGGTCATAGGTTGTCCCTCCCAGTTTTGAACCGCGACAGGGTGCCGTGTCAGCCCCCCGCGGGCAAGCCCGCATGGCCGCCCTGCGTCGCGGCCCGGTCGAGGGCGTCCAGGACGGCGCCTTCGCTCAGCAGCTCGGGCAGCGCGATGCCCTCCGGCGCGCCGGGGCCGTAGACGATGTTGAAGGGAATGCCGTAGCGGGCGTGGCGGGCGAGGTAGCGGGCGATGCCCTCGTCGGGGCGGGTCCAGTCGGCGCGCATGGCCACCGGTGCGGCCTCCCCGGCCAGCCTTGCGGCGACCGCGCCGCGGTCCAGGACCAGCCTCTTGTTGGCCTGGCAGGTGATGCACCAGTCGGCGGTCACGTCGACCAGGACGGTGCGCCCGGCGGCGACATGGCCGCGGATGGCCTCCTCGGCGAAGGGGATCCAGCGGGCCGTGGAGCCGGACTCGGCCGTCGCCGGCCCGGCGGGGCCAGGACCCGCGGTCCCGATGGCGACCGGAAGGGCGAAGGCCGCGGCGCCGAGCAGCCCGGCCAGCGCCGGCCCGCCCCAACCGGCCGGAGCCAGGCGCCGGCCGAGCCAAAGGGCGGCGACCAGCCCGGCCA
>JAEZHQ010000539.1 GCA_023416455.1 Pseudomonadota bacterium
GCGCTCGCCCCCACGGTCGGGGAAGCCCCGGTCGGAAGAGCCCCGGTCGGGGAAGCCACGGTCGCGGCCGCCGCCCCGCTCGCCCCCGCGCTCGCCGAACCCGCGCCCGCCTTGCGGGCGGGGCGGACGGGCGGCGACGGTCGAGGTGTCGACCGAATGCAGGACGCTGACCTGATTGCCCTTGCGCCCCTCGATGATGTCGACCACGACGGTGGCTCCGTCGGGCAGCGCTGTGTGGCCCGCCGTGCCGACGATGGCGGCGGGGATGAGGGCGTCGGCGGAGCCGTCGTCGGGTTTCACGAAGCCGAACCCGCGGTTCGGGTCGTACCACTTGACGGTCGCCTGGACCTGGGTGCCGAGGATGACGGGCTGGCGGTAGACGTGCTGGCGCGGCGGTTGACGGTGCATGAGACCCACTGAACTCCAAGGACGGCGGGGATGACGGGGGCAACGGCGCCACGTCATGCGATCCGCGGGTGATGGCGGCCATCACCCGCGGATCCTACCACAGATCGCCCGTTCTCGTACGAATGACAAGACCGCGCGCGGCGGGAATCGCGCGCTGCCGTCCGCGTCCGCCGTTCCGCTCAGCCGGCCAGCCGCTCCGGCATCGGCGGCGGCTCCGCCGGGGGCACCGGGATGGGGGCCGGCGGCTCGCTTATGGGGGGCCGGGAGGGGTCGTCCGGCACAGGGGGGCCAGAGGGCGGAACCGGCGGCGCCGTGGGCGGCGGCGACGGCGGGTAGGGGCCAAGCCGCAGGGCAGGTCCGGTCGGCGGCGCCGTCATGGTCAACCGCCCCCGCCCGCCCCGCCCGGCGCGCTCTGCGACAGGCGGCGGGCCTGGGACAGGCTCTCCATGCACTGCGCCTCGTCGCCGCGGTCGGCGGCGGTGCGCGCGGCGGTGACCAGGGCCTCGAGCTGGGCGTCCTTCGCCGCCTGTCCCACGCTGTTGCCGGTCACCGCTCCGGCGCCCGGCCCGGCGTCGGGGCGGACCGCCGGGGCGGTCGGCATGGCGTTGGAACCGATGGCCGGCGGCTCGATCACCGCGGTATCGCCGACCGCCGGCGGGGCCACCACTCCGCCCGACTGCGCCAGCCGGTCGGAGGAGGCCGTTCCCGCGGCGCTCCCGTTCTCCGCCGACGGCGTCCCGGCGGTGGAGCCGGACATACCCGGCGGCGCCGGCGCCGCGGTCGGCGGCGGCGTGTTCGACAGGCTGTGTTCGGCGGCGAAACGGTCCACCAGAACCGCACAGCCCTGCGCCGCGGCGGGCGCCGCGGCGGCCAGCGACACCCCGGCGGCGAACAGCGCCGCGGCCACCCCTGGCGCCGCCCGGGGCGGCAGCCGATAACCGTTTCTCATCGCCTGGTCCTTTCTCATCCCACCGGCCTCCCCGGCTGCAACCGTCACCCGACGGACAGGATGGCAACGGGCGGAACGGACGGCCGGTTCCCGCACAAGCGGCCGTCCGCGCCCCGCCCGCCCGGCCATGCCCCGGCTTTTTGGCCCTCCTCCGGCCGCCGCTGTGTCTTTCCGGCCGCTCGCCTGTTGAGAGGCGTGCGACGGGCCGGCACGGCCCGCGCGTTCAGGGAGAGGAGCGCCGCCATGGACAAGGCATGGTCGGGATTGAAGTGGGTGCTGGTGACCGCCGCGCTGGCGTGCACCACCGGTTTCATCGCCCTCAACCGCGGGGAGACCATCAACGCCGTCTGGCTGGTGGTCGCGGCGGTCTGCGTCTTTCTGATCGCCTACCGCTTCTACAGCCTCTACATCGCGCGCACGGTGCTGCGGCTGGAGGAGGACCGGATCACCCCGGCGGTTCGCTACAACGATGGGCTCGACTATGTGCCCACCAACCGCTACGTGCTGTTCGGCCATCATTTCGCGGCCATCGCCGGGGCGGGGCCGCTGGTCGGCCCGGTGCTGGCGGCGCAGATGGGCTGGCTGCCGGGCACGCTGTGGATCCTGGTCGGCGTCGTCTTCGCGGGCGCCGTGCAGGACTTCATCGTTCTGTTCGCCTCGACCCGCCGCGACGGCCGCTCGCTGGGCGACATCGCGCGGATGGAGATGGGGCCGGTGGCCGGGATCATCGCCATGATCGGCGTGCTCCTGATCATGATCATCCTGGTGGCGGTGCTGGCGCTGGTCGTGGTGAAGGCGCTGGTGGGCAGCCCGTGGGGCACCTTCACGGTCTTCGCCACGCTCCCCATCGCCATGTTCATGGGCCTCTACGGCCGCTTCCTGCGTCCCGGCCGCATCGGCGAGATGTCGGCCATCGGCTTCGTCCTTTTGATGGCCAGCATCGTCTTCGGCCAGACGGTGAGCGAGAGCCCGGCCCTGGCCCCGCTGTTCACCTACTCCGGCGAGGCGCTGGCGCTGATGATCATCGGCTACGGCTTCTTCGCCTCGGTGCTGCCGGTGTGGTTCCTGCTGGCCCCGCGCGACTACCTGTCCACCTTCCTGAAGATCGGCGCCATCCTGGGGCTGGCGGTCGGCATCCTGTTCGTCTGGCCCGAGCTGAGGATGCCGGCGCTGACCTCCTACATCGACGGAACCGGCCCGGTCTTCTCCGGCGCGCTGTTCCCGTTCCTGTTCATCACCATCGCCTGCGGGGCGGTGTCGGGCTTCCACGCGCTCATCTCCTCCGGCACCACGCCGAAGATGCTGGAGAAGGAGACGCAGGCCCGCTTCATCGGCTACGGCGGCATGCTGACGGAAGCCTTCGTCGCCATCATGGCGCTGATCGCCGCCTGCATCCTGGAGCCGGGCGTCTATTTCGCCATGAACAGCCCGCCCGGCCTGATCGGGACGGACAGCGTGCAGGCCGCCCAGACGATCAGCGGCTGGGGTTTCCCGATCACGCCGGAGATTCTCGACGGGATCGCCCGCGACGTCGGCGAAGCGACCGTCCTGTCGCGCGCCGGCGGCGCGCCGACGCTGGCGGTGGGCATGGCCCACATCCTGTCGGCGGCGGTGGGCGGACAGGCGCTGATGGCCTTCTGGTACCATTTCGCCATCCTGTTCGAGGCGCTGTTCATCCTGACCACGGTGGACGCCGGCACCCGCGTCCTGCGCTTCATGATCCAGGACCTGCTGGGCACCGCCGTGCCGATGATGAAGCGGACCCAGTCCTGGCCCGCCAACCTGATCGCCACCTCGCTGGCGGTGGCGGCGTGGGGCTATTTCCTCTACCAGGGCGTGGTCGACCCGCTGGGCGGCATCAACACGCTGTGGCCGCTGTTCGGCATCGCCAACCAGATGCTGGCGGCCATCGCGCTGATCATCTGCACCGTGGTGCTGTTCAAGATGAAGCGGCAGGCCGTCGCCTGGGTGACCATCCTGCCGACCCTGTGGCTTCTGGTCTGCACGCTGACCGCCGGCTGGCAGAAGCTGTTCCACCCCGATCCCAAGATCGGCTTCCTGGCGCACGCCGACCTGTTCTCGGCGGCGGTCGCCGAAGGCCGGATCCTGGCCCCGGCCAAGACCATGGCGGAGATGAGCCGGGTCATCGTCAACGACTATGTGGACGCCACGCTGACCGCCCTGTTCATCGCGGTGGTGGTGGCCATGGTGATCTTCGGCCTGACGTGGATCCGCCGCGCCATGGCCGCGCCGCGGGCCACCGCGCATGAGGTCACCGGTCCCGCCGCCCCTGCCCGCTCCGGAGGAATGCGCCATGCGTGAAGCCATGGACCTCTATCTCGCCATGCGCCGGACGGCCCGGCTGATGGTGGGAGTCCCCGATTACGACACCTACGTCGCGCACCGCCGCGCCACCCATCCGGACGAGCCGGTCATGACCTACGAAGAGTTTTTCCGCTACTGCCAGGACCGCCGCTACGACCCGAAGAACGCCCGCGGCTGTTGTTGAGCTGTCGCCGACGGCAACCGCCACAGAGGAGACCTGCATGGACGACCCCCGCGAGGGCAACGCGACCGTTTCCCCCGAGGCCGAGGCCTTCTACACCGAGAGCCTGAAGCTCCTGAAGGACTCGCAGATCCCCTTCCTGCTGGGCGGCACCTACGCGGTCAGCGCCTACACCGGCATCACCCGGCCGACCAAGGACATCGACGTGTTCTGCCGGGGCGGCGACTTTCCCCGAATCCTGGCCTGGTTCCAGGACCGCGGCTTCGCGACCGAGATCGAGGACGAGCGCTGGATCGGCAAGGTCCGGCACGGGGCGCTGTTCTTCGACGTCATCTTCAACTCGGCCGCGGCCATCAACCCGGTCACCGACCGCTGGTTCGAGGAGGACCACCGCGCCATCGTCTGCGGCGCCGACGTGCAGCTGATCCCGCCGACCGAGATGGTCTTCTCCAAGTCCTTCGTGCAGATGCGCCACAAGTACGACGGCCCGGACGTCGCCCACCTGATCCTCAAGCAGCACGCCCACATCGACTGGGCGCGCCTGCTCGGCCACATGGAGCAGCACTGGGAGGTGCTGCTGATGCAGGTCCTCAACTTCCGCTTCATCTACCCGACCGAGCGCGACCGCATTCCCGCCTGGCTGATGCGGGAGCTGCTGGACCGCCTGAACGAGCGCGCCCGGCTGCCGGTGCCGCAGACGCGGATCTGCCGGGGCCGCCTGTTCTCGCGCGAGGACTACCGGATCGACGTCACGGAATGGGGGTTCGCCGACGTCGTCGGCGAAGAGACGAAGCATGGCTGACGCAAGCGTGAAGGTCGCCGCCATCGGCGACATCCATGTGGGCGAGACCTCGGTCCACCCCTACCGCGAGCTGTTCCGCGAGATCGCGGACCGCGCCGACGTGCTGGCGCTGGCCGGCGACCTGACCAACCACGGCAAGCCGCGCGAGGCGGAGATCCTGGCCGAGGATCTGCGCGGGATCGGCATCCCGGTGGTGGCGGTGCTGGGCAACCACGACCATGAATGCGGCCATGTGGAGGAGTTGCAGCGCATCCTGGAGCAGGCCGGCGTGCGCTTCCTGGACGGCAGCCCGCTGGAGATCCGCGGCGTCGGCTTCGCCGGGGTGAAGGGCTTCGGCGGCGGCTTCGAGAACCGCATGCTGGACGCCTTCGGCGAGCCCGCCGTCAAGCAGTTCGTGCACGAGGCGGTGAACGAGGCGATGCGGCTGGAAAGCGCGCTGCGCCAGCTGGAGACCGAGCGGACGCTGGTCGTCCTGCACTACGCCCCCATCGCCGAGACGGTGCAGGGCGAGCCGCCGGAGATCTTCCCCTTCCTCGGCTCCTCCCGGCTGGCCGAGACCATCGACCGCTTCCACGTCCGCGCCGTGGTGCACGGCCACGCCCACCACGGCCGCTACGCCGGCAAGACCCTGCGCGGCACCCCCGTCTACAACGTCGCCCAGACGGTGGAGAAGGAGTCGGGGCGGCTCTACGCGCTGCTGGAGCTGTAGCGGGCGGCGGCGGGCCGCCATGCGGCGGGCGCGCTGGCGCCCGCCGCCGCGCCATCGTAGGGTGCGGCCACGATGCCCCGTCCCTCCCCCTTCCCGTCCCCATGCTGATCGCCAACCTCGCCGCGCTCGGCGCCGCGCTGTGCTGGGCGGCCGGCGGGCTGATCGCCATCGGCCCGGTGCGCGCCATCGGCCCGGTCGCCTTCAACCGGCTGCGCATGTCCATCGTCTTCGTCGGGCTGGCGGCCGCCGCCTCGCTGCTGGGCGGGTGGCGGACGCTGGACCCCGCGTCCGTCGCCATTCTGGCGCTGTCGGGCGCGGTCGGCATCGTGCTCGGCGACACCGCCCTGTTCTGGGCGCTCGGCCGGCTCGGCCCCCGGCGCAACACGGTGGTCTACGCGACCAACGCGCCGCTGACCGCGCTGCTCGCCTGGGCGGTGCTGGGCGAGGCGCTGGGGCCGTGGACGGTTCTGGGTATCGCGCTGGTGACGGCCGGCGTCATGCTCGCCGTCCTCTTCCGCTCCGGGGCGCAGACCCACGATTGGGAGGCCGTGCGCGGCCACCTTGCCGCGGGCGTCGCCGTCTGCCTGGGCGCCGCCCTGTGCCAGGCGGCGGGGTCGATCATCGCCAAGCCGGCCATGGCCGCCGGAGCCGACCCCATCGCCGCCGCCGCGGTGCGCGTCGGCACCTCGGCCCTGCTCCTGCTCGGCGGCGGCCTGCTGCCCGGCCAGCGCGTCGGCTTCGGCCCCGGCCTGCGGCCGCGCATCGTGGCGCAGGTGGCGCTGAACGGCTTCATCGGGCTGGGGCTCGGCATGACGCTGCTGCTGGTCGGGCTGGCCCACGGCAACGCCGGCGTGGTCGCCACCCTGTCGGCCACCAGCCCGGTGCTGATCCTGCCCATGCTGTGGGCGCTGACCCGGCAGTGCCCCGGCCCCGGCGCCTGGGCCGGCGCCGCCGTGGCGGTGGCCGGCGTGGCGCTGATCGTCAACCGCTAGGGCGGATCGCGTAAAATCGGAATCGATTTGAAGCGTGAATCCGCTCGCAAAACAAAGGCCTGGAGTTTCGTGCGTTTCAGATTAAACGCACGAAACTCCAGGGCGCCGTCATCGGTGATGTGAAGGCGCGCTTTTCTGTTGGTTATACGAGCCCCAATGGGGAAGCGGCGCCAAGCCCCTATCGCGGGTCCAAGCGGGTCTATAAGACCAAATTGGACGGCGAGCAGGAGGCCCAGCTCGTCGCCCTGGCCTGCTCCCAGCCGCCGGATGGGCGGGGGCGGTGGACGTGCTGGCGGTGTACCGGCGTCCCTACGATGCGGCCCGCCCGGTGGTCTGCCTGGACGAGACCGTCAAGCAGCTCATTGGCGGAACCCGCGAGCCGTTGCCGGCCAAACCGGCCGCGGTGGAACGCTACGATCACGTCTACGTCCGCCACGGTGTCGCCAACCTGTTCCTCGCCTGCGAGCCGCTGGCTGGCTGGCGTCACGTGGCGGTCACCGAACACCGCCGCCGCACCGCCTTGGCAGAGGTCGTGCGTGTTCTGCTGGACGGCTGCTACCGGGACGCGCCGGTTTGGGACCGGGAGGGAGGCCGGCCGGTCTCCTCCCCGGCCGTATCATCCGTGCTGCCGCTCATGCCGGCGCAAGGTCGGTGCGGGGGAAGTCGTCGCCCTTGAACAGCAGAGCCTCACCCGTGTCGGCGGCCAGGGCATAGGCGAAGCAGTCACCGTAATTCAGGCCGGCCGGGTGTCCGGTTCCCTTGCCGTAACGGTGGAACGCGTCGAGCGCGAGCCGGGCCTGTCGCTCGCTAACCGGCTCGATGCGGATGTCGAACTCCCGCAGCAGTTCCTCCAAGGCCTCGCGGTGGGCGCCGGTCGGATCGCGGCTGGCGATCAGCCCGGCCTCGACGAAATTCGCGGCCGAAAGGCGGCACACGGTGGCCACGGCAAGCTTGGCGAGGAAGGCGGCCGCTTCCGGCTCGGCCTTCAGGATGGCCACAAGGGCCGAGGTGTCGACGACCATGGCTCAGCGCGGCAAGCCGTGTTCGTCATAGAGGGACGCGCTTGGGTCGCCGTCATCGCCGTCGTCCAACGGCGGCAGCGCCTTCACCCGCGCCAGCATGCGGTCGACCTTGGCCTGAAGCTCCGGAGTAAGGCCGGCGGCTTCCGGCCGCTCGGCGCGGGCCAGGGCGTCGCGCACGGCGGCGCGGACGGCCTCGTCGACACTCTGCCCCCGCACGGCGGCGAGCCGGCGGGCCAGGACTTCCGTTTCAGCGCTCACCGGGATGGGCATCGGCGCCTCCTGTTGTCGATGGATCCGGCACGGCTCTCCGGGCCATGAGCCACGGCGTGGTCGCCATGGGACCATTGTGGCGCCCGTCGAACCACGCGGCAAGGCGGTCCTGCCAACGCGACCGAAGGGCTGTGGGCCACCCTTTCATAGCGGGTTCGATTGGTCCTGAGAAGGTTGCTTATAAAGACTTATCAGGAAGCAGGATAGTGCAGGGGGCTGCACTGTCAATTTCTGCAAAGCTTGAGAATGTGCGGGAAACGCTCTCGATTTCTCTTTCAACGTTGAGAATTGCCGAACTTTATCGTTCCCTGCCGAAGCCAATTTTCGGAAGACCTTGAGACGAATCTTTGTTGGACCCTGAGCCGCACAGGTCTACTACTGCTGTGTCATAAGGTTCGCTCTGGTTGCGGTCTCTCCCTGAGGCAGCACAGGCATCCTGGGAGACGGCGCGCCAATCCGACGGCGAGACCGCGGCGCGCCGACGCGATAGAGGTCCAGACAGGAGGTCCACGCATGGCGCTCAGGCCGCGCCAGCGCCGCGCGGCCGGAAGCCGATACAGGCGTCGAACCGATGGTCGGCCGCCGCCTTCTGCTTCAGGCCCCTCTGTGCCATCTGCCTTAATATAAGGCAGAATTTTCTGACACAGCAGCACTAGGCGGATCGCGGAGGGCCGGCGGGTCCGTCGCGACCGTCCGGTTCCGTCCCTCGCGCTTGGCCTGGTAGAGCCGCCGGTCGGCGTGGTTCAGCGCCGCTTCCGGGGTGTCCCCGTCGGGACCCAGTTCGGCGACGCCGATGCTGGCGGTGAAAGACACGGCCCCACCCTCCACGGCGACCGGGCCGGCCGCCAGGGCGGCGCGGATCCGCTCGGCCGCCTCGGCCGCCGCTGCCAGCCCGGTCTCGGGCAGCAGCACGGCGAATTCCTCCCCGCCCAGGCGGCCGATCACGTCGGCCGCGCGCAGGGCCGCCGCGGCGCGTTCGACGAAGGCCCTCAGCACGGCGTCGCCGGCCGCGTGGCCGTACCCGTCGTTGATCCGCTTGAAATGGTCGAGGTCGATGACCAGGACCGACAGCGGGTGCCCGTGGCGGGCCGCCCGCGCGGCCTCCGCCGCGGCCTGCGCCAGAAAGGCGCGGCGGTTGCGCGCGCCGGTCAGCGGGTCGATGGTGGCCAGCCGCTCCAGGTCGGCGTTGGCGCGCTCCAGCTCGCGCGTGCGCCGGCCGACCAGCTCCTCCATGTGGCCGTAGAGCATCACGTTCTCAAAGCCGATGGCGATCTTGGAGGCGAACAGTTCCAGAAGCCGCCGGTCCACCTCGGTCAGAGGCTCCTGCGAATGGACCAGAACGACGGTGCCGTCGGCCTCGCGGCTGTCGATGTAGAGCACGGTGTGGTGCGCCTCGAAGACGGTGCTGCGGCTCTCCAGCGCGCTGGCGATCAGGTCGTCGGTCTGCCAGTGGCCGCAGGCGCCGCCGAAGCGGCAGCCGAGACACCCCTCGAACTCGCCCACCCCGGCCAGGATGCGCAGCTCGCGCCGGTCCTCCTGGCCGGTTCGCACGCACAGGATGCCGTTGGGCGTGCAGCCCAGGAAGGCGCTGAGCTGGGTCAGCACCCCGGTCGCGAACTCGTGCATGGAGTGCAGGCGGAACAGGGTGGAGGAGCTGCCGATGATCCGCTCCAGCCCGCGCCGGTTGGCGTCCAGCGCGCGGATGTGCCCGTAGGAGCGCAGCGCCGTGACCACCGCGGTGAACAGCTTCTGGGCGGTCAGCTCGGTCTTCGCCTTGTAGTCGTTGATGTCGTAGTTGACGATGACGTCCTCTTCCGGCGCCTGGCCCGGCTGCCCGGTGCGCAGGATGATGCGGACGGCGTCGTTCGCCAGCTCCTCCCGCACGGCGCGGGCCAGCCGCAGGCCGGCGTCGTCGGTCTCCATCACCACGTCGAGCAGCAGCACCGCGACGTCCGGGGTGGCTTCCAGCAGGCGGCGCGCCTCCTCGGCCGAATAGGCGCTGAGGATGTGCAGGCCACGCTCGCGGAAGCGCAGCTTGGCGAGGATGAGGCGCGTCATGTCGTGGACCTCCGGGTCGTCGTCGACGACCAGGACGGTCCAGGGACGGGCGTCGCCCCGCGGCGGCTCCGCCGTCTTCGGCGCGGCCTTGAGGTTGAGCGGCTTGCGCGCAGGCGCGGTGGTCGGCGGCATGGTCAGCGGCGTGGTCATTGCACGGCCTCCCCGGCCACCGGCCGGCGCGCGTCGAGCCGGACCGGGAAGCGCATCGTGAAGGCGGTGCCCTGGCCGGGCGCGCTGGCCATCCGGATGGTGCCCTTCAGCGCGCTGGTCACCGCGTTGTAGGCGATGTGCAGGCCGAGGCCGGAGCCGCCGGCGCTGCGCCGGGTGGTGAAGAAGGGCTCGAACACGCGGGTCTGGAGGTCGGCCGGGATGCCCTTGCCGTCGTCGCGGAAGACCAGCTCCACCATCCCGCCATCCGGGCCGCCATCAGGGCCGCCATCCGGGCGGCCGGGGACGGGGGCGGTCACCGCGATGCGCAGCGTGCCGGACTGCCCCTCGTCGTAGGCGTGCACGACGGCGTTCATGATCAGGTTGGTCAGGCAGCGCGACAGGGCGCCGGGGTGGCTGTCCATGAGGATGCCCTCGGGGCAGTCCACCTCCACCGCCAGCGCCGTCCGCTTCAGCCGCGGGCGCAGGCTCAGCAGGATCTCCTCCAGATAGCCCTTCAGCTCGAAGACCCGGCGGTCGTCGGCGGTCTGGTCCACGGCCACCTGCTTGAAGCTCTGGATGAGGTCGCCGGCGCGCCGGCTGTTGACCACCATCAGCCGGGCCGCCTGGCCGGCGGTGGCGAAATACTCCTCCAGCTCGTCGCCGCCCAGCTCCCCCTCGGCGTAGCGCGCGGCCGTCTTGCCGGTCTCCGCCTCCAGGTGGGTGGCGGCGGTCAGCACGATGCCGACCGGCGTGTTGATTTCGTGGGCCACCCCGGCCACCAGCCCGCCGAGCGCCGCCATCTTCTCCGATTCGATCAGCGTCGCCTGCATCCGCCGCGCCGTCTCCAGCGCCTCCTCCGCCGCCGTCTTGGCGGCGCCCAGCCGCTGCATCATCTCCTCCTGGCTGTAGACTCCGACGAAGCGGCGGGTGGTGTGGAAGGCGCGGACGACGCCGAAACTCAGCAGGAAGAAGCCGCCCGCGAAGATCGCGTGGGCGACCCACCACAGGTGGTTCCAGGGCTTGGCGAGCACGAAGGCGGCCGAGGACTGCACGAAGCAGCACAGCGCCAGCGCGTAGACCTGCATCAGCGGCGAGGTGATGCGGCGCGCCAGCATCACCGCCACCCCCAGCACACCCAGACCCAGCGCGCTGTACTCCATGCTGAGCCGCACCGCCGGATGGGCGGCGACGGGCGACAGCGCCACCGCCGCCACCGCCACGTCGACCACCAGGAGGCCGGCGATCCACGGCCACCAGGCGCCGGGCCGCCGGCGCTGCTCCGGCGTGTGGGCGGGGGCGCCGTGGTCGCGCAGGCCGAGGGCCAGGAAGGCGGCCATGACCACCCGCGAGGCCGGCCCGTACAGCAGGAACAGGAACATGTTCCAGTGCGCCGTCCGCGTCAGCAGCCCGTGCGGCGCGTAGACGATGGCGAAGCCGATGAAGGCCAGCGTCATCCATTTCAGGAAGGGCTCGCCCGAACTCTGGTAGCAGCGCCACGTCACATAGGCGACGAAGGCCGACAGCAGGATCGACAGGCCGATCGCCGCCTCGTGGAAGCCGTGGTCGGCGAAGGTCAGCCGCGGATCCTGGAACAGCGCGAGATAGGCGATGACCACCGTCGGCAGGAGCGCGAACAGCGCGGTCAGCGCCCAGCCGTAGATCCGGGTGAGGGCATGCACCCAGCCCGACGGCCGCTCGTCAAAGGAAACATCCGGACCCATGCTGCTCCCGCCTTTCGATACAGGACGGCCGGAGGGTCCGCGAAAGCAGAAAGACTGAAAAGGATTTACATCAATTTTGGCCGGCAAAATTGAAAAATATGGGCGGCCGGGGCGCCTTCCGCCCGCCGCGGCCTCAGCCGGCGATGCCGCGGACGAAGTCCAGCACGGCCCCGGTGAAGGCGTCGTTCCGGTCGCCGGCCACCATGTGGCGGGAGCGGGCGATGTCGACCGACGAGGCCCTGGGGAAGCGCGCCGCAAAGCGCCGGGCGGCCTCGGCGGAGATCAGTTCGCTCTCGCCGGCGCGCAGCAGCAGGGTGGGGGCGGCGATCCGGGCGGCGGCGCGTTCCAGCCGCGCGTCCTGGGCGATCAGCGCGTCGGCGACCAGCTCGCCGTCGAGGAAGGCGGGATCCCAGTGCCAGTAGAGGCGCCCGTCCGCGCCGCGCCGCAGGTTCTTCATCAGGCGCCCGTCGTCGGCGGGGCGCGGCCGGTGCGGCAGGTAGGCCGACACCGCGTCCGCCGCCGCCGCCACCGTGTCGAACCCGCCGCTGGTCCGCCGCATGAAGTCCTTGATCGCCCGCGCCCCCTCCTCGCTGGCGCCGGCGGCGATGTCGACCAGGACGAGGCCGGTGACGGCGGCGGCCGGCTCCTCCCCGGCCACGGCCAGCGCCGTCAGCCCGCCGAGCGACGCCCCGACCAGCAC
>JAEZHQ010000570.1 GCA_023416455.1 Pseudomonadota bacterium
GCGCTGGGCTTCGCCCGCGAGGGCGCCGCCGTCGCCGTCTGCGGGCGCGACGCCGGCCGGCTGGAGGAGGCGCGCGCCCTTCTGGCCGCCACCGGCGTCCCGGTCGCCGCCATCCGCGCCGACGTCAGCGTTCCCGCCGACGTGGAGCGGCTGGTGGCGGAGACGGCCGCGGCCTTCGGCACCGTCCACGTTCTGGTCAACAACGCCGCCGGCCCCAAGCCCGGCCTGTTCGACGGGCTGGAGGAGGCCGACTGGGAGGCCGCCTTCCGCCTGACCCTGATGTCGGCGGTCAACGCCACCCGCGCCGTGCTGCCGCACATGCGCCGCCAGGGCTGGGGCCGGATCGTCAACGTCAGCTCCTATTCCGTCAAGCAGCCCATCGGCGAGCTGATGCTCTCCAACAGCCTGCGGCTCGGCGCGCTCGGCTGGGCCAAGACGATGGCCACGCAGCTGGCGCCGGAGGGCATCCTCGTCAACACCGTCTGCCCGGGCTGGACCGCCACCGACCGCATGCGCCAGGTCGTCGGCGTCCGCGCCGCCGGCCAGGGCCGGCCGGCCGACGAGGCGGCGGCCGAGATCGCCGCCGGCATCCCGCTCGGCCGCTTCGGCCGGCCGGAGGAGATCGCCGACCTCATCGTCTTCCTCGGCTCCGAACGGGCCAGCTACCTCACCGGCACCGCCATCCCCGTGGACGGCGGCATCGTCCAAAGCGCGCTGTGATGCGCCCTCTCCCCTATCCCGCGGAGGATGTTCCCATGACCAAGACCGCTCTGGTGACCGGGGCCGGCGGCGGACTCGGCGCCGCCATCGCCCGCCGCCTCGCCGGCGAGGGCTACCGGGTCGCCCTGCTCGACACCGACGCCGTCGGGCTGGAAACCGAGGCGGCGCGCATTCCCGGCGCCCTCGCCATCCAGGCCGACGTCACCGACGAGGCGCGGATCGAGGAGGTCGTGGCCGCGCTGGGCGAGCGCTTCGGCGGCGCCCCCGACCTGCTGGTGAACAACGCCGGCATCGTCCGCTTCGGCGACATCCTGGAGCACAGCGTCGCCGACTTCCGCAAGGTGGTGGACGTCAACCTGAACGGCACCTTCATCGTCACCCGCGCGGTGGCGCGGGGGATGGCGGCGCGCGGATCGGGGGCCATCGTCAACATCACCTCGTTGAACGCCGTCGCCCCCAGCCCCGACGCCGGCGCCTACCCGGCGACCAAGGCGGCGGTGGCGCTGCTGACCCAGCATCTCGCCCTGTCCCTGGCCCCGCGCGGCGTGCGGGTCAACGCCGTCGGCCCCGGCTTCATCGATGCCGGCATGTCGGCGCCCATCTACGCCGATCCGGCGGCGCGCGCGGTGCGCGGCGGGGCGGTCCCCGCCCGCTCGCTCGGCACCGCCGAGGACATCGCCGAGGCCGTCCTGTTCCTGGCCTCGGACAAGGCGCGCTACATCCACGGTCAGCACCTGATGGTCGACGGCGGCGTGTCCTTCAGCCTGAAGATGCACCTGCCCCGGCGCGCGCCCGCGGTGAAGGTCTGAGCGGCATGATCCGCAACCTGATCCTGACCGGCGGGATCGGCCACCCCTTCGCCGACGCCGCCCCGGCGCTGGGCGGGGTCCTGGCCGAGGCCGGGGTGGCCTCCACGGTCACCGACGACATCGAGGCCGGGCTCAGGACGCTCGACGGCGGCGGCTTCGACCTGCTCACCGTCTACGCCCTGCGCTGGCGGATGCTGGGCAACGAGAAATACGCCCCCCACCGCGACGCCTGGGCCTTCAGCCTGTCCGTGGAGGGACGGGAGCGGCTGGCCCGCTTCGTCACCGGCGGCGGCGGCCTGCTCGGCCTGCACACCGCGCTGATCTGCTTCGACGACTGGCCGGAGTGGAAGGATCTGCTGGGCGGCGCCTGGGCCTGGGGCCGCTCCGCCCATCCGCCGCGCGGGACCGTCACGCTGCGCCCGACCGTGACCCCTCACCCGATCACCGACGGGCTCCCCGCCTTCGAGGTGACCGACGAGGCTTACGGCAACCTGGACCTGGCGCCGGATCTGGTGCCGCTGGCGACGGTGGAGGCGGCGGACGGCGTCGCCTGGCCCGCCCTGTGGGCGCGGACCGTCGGCCGCGGCCGCGCGGTCGCCGACGCCCTCGGCCACGACCGGGCCGCGCTGGAGCATCCGGTGCACCGCCGGCTGCTGGGGCGCGCCGCCCGCTGGGCCGCCGGACGCCTCTGAGCAACCCCTCGGACGACGCCCCCGAGGAAAAGAACCAAGGAGATCGACATCATGCAGACCTCACAGCCCGCGCCGGCATCCGCCATCGCCCCGCCCCCGTCCGCCCCGGCCGCCGCCGGCCAGCCCCCCCTCTTCCGCCCCCTGCCGGGGGCGCTGGGCGCCGACACCGACACGCTCGACCTGTCGCGGCCGCTCGACCCGGCGACGGTGGAGGCGGTGAAGGCGGCCTTCCGCGAGCATCACCTGCTGGTGATCCGCAACCAGGCGCTGGACAAGGAGCGCATGTACCGCTTCGCCGAGCTGTTCGGCCCCATCGAGAGCCACATGATCCGGCTGGCCGACGGGTCCAAGTGGGACGCCGTCCACACCATCACCAACCTGGACGCCGCCGGCAACCCGGTGGCCAAGCCCTTCATCAGCTCCAACTACTTCTGGCACTCCGACAAATCCTTCCTGAAGGAGCCGTCGCTGCTGACCATGCTCCAGGCGGTGGAGCTGCCCCCCGACGGCGGCGACACCCAGTTCGCCGACATGACCAAGGCTTACGACGCCCTTCCGGAGGACATGAAGCGGCGGATCGACGGGATGAAGGTGGTGCAGAGCCTGGAGTTCATGCGCCGCTACACCGGCAGCGCCCCGCCGACCGAGGAGGACATCGCCGCCGCCCCGCCGATCGCCCACCCGCTGGTCCGCACCCATCCGGAGACCGGCCGCAAGAGCCTCTACATCGGCATGTACAGCTCGCACATCGAAGGGCTGCCGGAGGAGGAGGGACGGGCGCTGCTGGAGGAGCTGCTGGCCCACGCCACCCAGGACCGCTTCCTCTACACCCACAAGTGGCGGATCGGCGATCTGGTCTTCTGGGACAACCGCTGCCTGCTGCACCGCGCCGTCGCCAACTACGAGATGGGCAAGCACCGCCGCGTGCTGATGCGCGTCGTGGTCAAGGGCACCGTGCCGGCCTAGAAAGAAAGTCCCAATCGTTAGAGGTGCTCTTTCATCCCCGGCGGGTCCGCCCTGCCGGTTGATAACTGATACGGACGGTGCTGTGAAAGCGTCGTCCGCATCACCCTCGCGATCAATGCTATCGCATTGATCTGTCGGGTTTTACCGGCGGCGCTCCGTGTTCATGCGCCGCCGGTCTGACGGCGTTTCGAAGGAAGGGCGGCATCCTCTCCCCACGCCCTTCCTTTCCGCCCCCCAACGACTCTCATGTCCGCGCCCGCTCCGCCAGCACCCGGAAGACCGCTCCGGTGAGGCGGGCCAGGTCGTCGCCGTCGATGGTGAAGGCGGGCGTCAGGTACACGATGTTGCGGAAGGGGCGCACCCAGACGCCGGCCTCGACGAAGCGGCGCTTCAGCGCGTTCAGGTCGTCGATGCGGTCCAGCTCGACCACGCCGATGGCCCCCTTGACGCGGACGTCGCGCACCCCCGGCAGATCCCGGCAGGGCTCCAGGTCGGCGGCCAGGGTCCGCGCGATGGCGGCCACCTGCTCCAGCCGCGGCTCCGTCCCGAACAGGTCGAGCGAGGCGTTGGCGGCGGCGCAGGCCAGCGGGTTGGCCATGTAGGTGGGGCCGTGCATCAGGGCGTGCAGCGGGTCGTCGGACCAGAAGGCGTCGAACACCGCCGAGCGGGCGACCGTGGCGGCCAGCGCCATGGTGCCCCCGGTCAGCGCCTTGGAGAGCGTGACGATGTCCGGCACCACCCCGGCCGCCTCGCAGGCGAACAGGGTGCCGGTGCGCCCGAAGCCGGTGAAGATCTCGTCGAGGATCAGCAGCAGCCCGTGCCGGTCGGCGGCGGCCCGCAGGCGGCGCAGCACCGCGGGATCGTGCATCAGCATGCCGCCGGCCCCCTGGACCAGCGGCTCCACCAGGATGGCCGCCAGCTCGTGGGCATGGCGCGCCAGCGCCGCCTCGAAGGCGGCGATTCCGGGCTCGTCCACCGGCAGGTCGGTGACGACGTGCTGCGGCAGCAGCCCGGCGAAGAGGCTGTGCATGCCCTCCTCCGGGTCGCAGACGGCCATGGTGGCGATGGTGTCGCCGTGGTAGCCGCCCTTGAAGGCGAGCATGCGCGTGCGCCCGCGCTCCCCCCGGTTGAGGCCGTGCTGGGTCGCCATCTTCATGGCGACCTCGACGGCCACCGACCCGCTGTCGCAGAAGAACACCCGCTCCAGGTCGCCGGGCAGCGCGGCGGCGAGGCGCCGCGCCAGGGTCAGCGCCGGCTCGTTGGCGAGGCCGCCGAACATCACGTGCGGCATCGTCTCCAGCTGGCGCGCCACCGCCGCGCGGATGTGCGGGTGGTTGTAGCCGTGGCAGGCGGTCCACCAGCTGGCGATTCCGTCGACCAGCTCCCGCCCATCGGCGAGGCGGATGCGCGTGCCCCGGGTCCCCGCCACCGCGAGCGGCGGCGGCGCGGTCTTCATCTGGGTGTAGGGCAGCCAGACGTGCGGCAGTCCGGCGGCGAGCCAGCCGGGGCCGCCGGGGTCAGTGCTCATGGCCGTCGGCGCCGTCGCCGGCCGGCGTCATGCCGAGCCGGCCGAGCAGCCGCATGTCGTGGTCGAGGTCGGGGTTGGGCGTGGTCAGCAGCTTCGGCCCGTAGAAGATGGAGTTCGCCCCGGCCAGGAAGCACAGCGCCTGCAACTCGTCGGTCATCCCTTCGCGGCCCGCCGACAGGCGGACGGCGGAGGCCGGCATGGTGATGCGCGCCACCGCGATGGTGCGCACGAAGTCCAGCGGGTCGAGGGGCTCGGCGCCGGCCAGCGGCGTGCCGCCCACCTTGACCAGCAGGTTGATCGGCACGCTCTGGGGATGCTCGGGCAGGGTGGCCAGGGCGTGGATCAGGCCGACGCGGTCGCCCGGCGTCTCGCCCAGCCCGACGATGCCGCCGGCGCAGACGTTGATGCCGGCCTCGCGCACGCTGGCCAGCGTGTCCAGCCGGTCCTGGTAGGTGCGGGTGGTGATGATGCTGGGGTAGTTCTCGGGCGAGGTGTCCAGGTTGTGGTTGTAGTAGTCGAGCCCGGCCTCCTTCAGCCGGAGCGCCTGCACCGGGGTCAGCATGCCGAGGGTGACGCAGGTCTCCATGCCCAGGGCCTTCACCCCCTCCACCATGGCGCAGACGGTGTCCAGGTCGCGGTCCTTCGGCGAGCGCCACGCCGCGCCCATGCAGAAGCGGCCGGCCCCGGCGGCCTTGGCGGCCTTGGCCTCCTCGATGACCGCCTGCACCTCCATCAGCTTGGAGGCCGGCAGGCCGGTGTCGTGGTGGGCGCTCTGCGGGCAGTAGCCGCAATTCTCCGCGCATCCGCCGGTCTTGATGGAGAGCAGCGTGGACACCTGCACCCGCGCCGGGTCGAAGCGCAGGCGGTGCACCGTCTGGGCACGGAAGATCAGCTCGGGGAAGGGCAGCGCGAACAGGGCCGCGATCTCCTCGCGCGTCCAGTCCTGCCGCACCGCGCCGAGGGTGTGGGGCGCCGCGTCGGTGCGGGCCAGGGTGCCGATGTGGGTCATGGCTCGTGGGATCCGGTTGTGGGATGGGGTGGGAACAGGCTGTCGAAGGCGGGCAGGCCGGCCGCCGCCGCGGCGACCGCCGCCGGGCCGGGATCGGGCAGGAGCGGGATTTCGGCCAGGACGCGGACCGTGCCGAAACGCTCGATCAGGGCGCGGTTGCCCGGGTTGGGCGGGCCGTTGAGGATCACGCCGGCCACCGGCAGCCCGCGGGCGCGCAGCGCCTCCAGGCTGAGCAGCGTGTGGTTCAGGGTGCCCAGCCCGCTGCGCGCCACCAGCAGGACGGGCAGGCCCAGCCGGGCGATCAGGTCGATGACCAGGCTGTCGCCGGTGACCGGAACCATCAGGCCCCCGGCCCCCTCCACCACCAGCGGGCGCCCGCCGTCCGGCGGCAGCGTCAGGCGCGCGGCGTCGATGGCCACGCCCTCCAGCTCGGCCGCCGCCAGCGGCGCCAGCGGGGCGGACAGGGCGTAGGCCGGCGGGTGGAAGCGCCCGGGCGGCAGCCCGGTGAGGGCGGCCACGGTCGCGGTGTCGCCCGCCTCCTCGGCGAGCCCGGTCTGAAGCGGCTTCCAATAGGCGGCGTCCCAGGCGCGCACCAGGCAGGCCGCGGCCAGCGTCTTGCCGACGCCGGTGTCGGTCCCGGTGACGAACACCCCGCGCGGCGCGGCGGCGGCGCGGCGGAACTGGCCGTAGGCGATGTGATGGGTCACGCTCAACCCCCGTGGCGGTGCGAAGCGGCGCAGGACCCGGCGCAGCGCGCCGGGCGGCAGGGGACGGTGCGAAGCCCCCGGCAGGCCGGCGCCGATCCCCTTCAGCTCGGCGAGGAAGTCCAGCCCGTCGGGATGGTGGCGGAGCAGCCGCTCCTCGGCCACCGCCCCGGCGCCCCCGGCCGGCCACAGGCGGGCCAGGGCGGCGGCGTCGGGATAGGCGGGCACCCCGGACTCCAGCCCCAGCGCCGCATGGGCGGCGCGCCATTCGCGGAAGCTGTCGGCGGCCAGCGTGGCGTAGGCCATGTGCCCGCCGGGCGCCAGCAGCCCGGCCCAGCGCGCCAGCGCCGCCGCCGGTTCCTGGAACCACTGGAGGGCCAGGCTGGAGCAGACGAGGTCGAAGCCGCCGGGCGGCACCGCGCAGGGACGCTCGCCGTCCATGACGAGGAAGCGGGCGCCCGGGTCGGCGCCGAAGGCGGCGCGGCAGCGCGCCACCATGGCGGGGGAGAGGTCGGTGAACAGCCACTCCGCCGCGCCGATCCGCGCGCGCAGGGCGCCGCCCAGGAAGCCGGTGCCGCAGCCGATCTCCAGCACGCGCGGGCGGGGCGGAAGGGGCAGGCGGGCGACGCGCTCCGCCAAGCGCTCCGCCGCGATGCGCTGCACGGCGGCATGGTCTTCGTAGCCGGGGGCGGCCTTGCCGAAAGCGGCGGCGATGGCGGCCTTGCGCGGGTCGGCGGTCATCGAGCGGGGGCCGCCAGCCCGGCGGCAAAGGCGGCGATCCGCTCCGCGCACCAATCCGGTGCGGTCAGCGGCAGCAGGTGCCCGCCCTCGGGGTGCCACGCGGTATCGAAGCCGCTCAACGCCTGCTCGGTCATGGCCGGGGGCACGATGGGGTCCCGCGCTCCCGCCAGGGCCAGCGCCGGGCCGGTCAGCGCCTCGCGGGCGTCCCAATCGCGCAACGCCCGCAGGGCCTCGCCCAGCCGGGCCGGTTCCAGGCCGTCGGGCGGCGGAGCCTCGCAGCCGCAGCGGCGCAGGAAATCCGCGGTGACGGTCTGCGGAGCCGCGTCGAAGCGCGCGATCATGCGGTCCAGCACCCGGCGTGGCGTGGCGGGGGCGAAGCCGTCGCCCTCCGTGAAGCGGGGAAAGCCGTTGACCAGCACCAGCCCGTCCCAGGCGAAGGGCCGCTCGTGCAGCAGCCACAGCGCCCCGAAGGAATGGCCGACCGCGACAATAGAGCGTCCGGCAGGGGGGCGCCCGGCGGGGATGTGGGGAAGCGACGGCGGGCCGTAGAAGCCCAGATCCATCGCCACGCTCTCGCCATCCGGCAGGGCATCCCGCACAGCGTCCCAGAAGCCGGGGCTGAACCCCCAGCCATGTACGAAGACGAACAGCGGCCCGGTCATCGCCCGCTCCAGGCGTCGGCGACCGCGCCCGTCAGCGCGTCCAGGTCGGCATCGGTATGGGCGGCGGACAGGGCGAAGCGCAGGCGGCTGGTGCCCGGCGGAACGGTCGGCGGGCGGATGGCGATGCCCAGGATGCCGCGCTCCTCCAACCGGCGGCTTAGGGCGAGGGCGTCCTCCTCCGCGCCGGCGATGGCCGGGACGATCTGCGTGCTCGACCCCGCCGTGTCGATGCCCAGCCCGTGGAAGGCGGCGCGCAGCCGCTCCGCCATGCCCTGGAGCCGGGCGCGCTCGGCGTCCAACTCCGGCACGAGGTCCAGCGCGGCGTCCATCGCCCCCAGCACGGCGGGCGGCAGGGCGGTGG
>JAEZHQ010000571.1 GCA_023416455.1 Pseudomonadota bacterium
GGGCCGGGCGCAGCTCCACCAGCCCGGCCTCCAGCAGGGGGCGCAGATGCGCGGCCAGCGCCTCCCCGGTCAGCCCCAGCCCGGCGGCGGTGCGCGCCAGCGTGGCGCCCTGCTCCGTCCAGTGCAGGATCTGGCACTGCCGCGCCGTCAGGGGGCGGCGGCGGCCGGCGCCGGCCAGGACGGCCCGGTGCGGATCGGCGGCGAGACCGTCCGCGATCACCACCCGCCGGTCGCCGCCGGGGGAACCGGCGGGGACGGTGGTGGGCGCACCGGGGACGGGAGGATGCTCCGGGGCCATCGCCGGCGCCCTCCCCTAGAGCTGCCCGTAGCGGAAGGCCGCCTGGTCGAGCGGCGCGAAATAGACCACGGCGACGACCAGGGCGACGTACCACAGGGCGGTCAGAACCGCCGCCGCCCGGCGGCCGGCGAGGCGCAGCAGGACGCGGTACACGCCCCGGCCCTCACCA
Source organism: Pseudomonadota bacterium (assembly GCA_023416455.1). Taxonomy (GTDB): domain Bacteria; phylum Pseudomonadota; class Alphaproteobacteria; order Azospirillales; family Azospirillaceae; genus Azospirillum. Next base: position 468 of record JAEZHQ010000571.1, read on the forward strand.
GGACCCGGTGAGAATGGCGCTGTAGGCCCGCAGCGTGTCGGTCATGGTCGCCTCCTTGATCAGGACGAAGCTCAGGATCACGAAGTTGAAGGTCAGCGCGGTCGCGCCGCCGTCGGCGAGCAGCCGCGCCGCCCGCCCGCGCGCCGCCGGCAGGGCCGGCCGGACGCGCTGGAACATCTGCCAGGCGACGATGCCCAGCCCGTGGTAGAGGCCCCACAGCAGGTAGCGCGCCGACAGCTCGTGCCACAGCGCGATGGCCAGCATGCTGGTGAGCGCGCCGAGCTGGACATTGCGGGTGACCGCGACCACCGGCAGGTAGACGTAGGCCCGGCACCAGCTCGACAGCGAGATGTGCCAGGACCGCCAGAACCCGGCGATGTTGCGGCGCAGGAAGGGCCGGTCGAAATTCTCCATCACGGCGAAGCCCAGCAGCAGCGCGAAGCCGATGGCGATGCTGGAATAGCCGGCGAACTGGAAATAGACGTTGAGCCCGAAGCGCAGGGTGTCGAGATAGGCGACCAGCGCCGCGCGCCCCGGGTCGATTCCGGCGATCAGCGCTGGCAGCTTGGTCGAGGCGAACCAGTTCCCCAGCACCACGACCTGGGCGTAGCCGTAGAGGATGCGCTCCAGCCCGCGCGAGAAGGCCGCAGCGTCCCAGCGCAGCCGCTCCAGGTCCCGCCGGTAGTCGGGGAAGCGGTGGATGGGGCCGGCGAGCAGCGTGGGCAGGAAGAACAGGTAGCCGACGAAGGCGTCGAAGCGGTGCGGCGGCAGCGTGCCCTTGTAGCGCTCCAGCAGATAGTGGATGCAGCGGAAGGCGTAATAGGACAGCCCCAGCGGCATGACCAGCCGGGCGAAAGCGCCGCTGTCGTCCAGCGCCGCCCCCCAGGTGAACAGGCCGGCCTTGTAGGCGCCGAGCAGCCCGAGGATGGCCAGAACCAGGGCGGCCAGCGCCGGCGCCGGCCGCGGCGACAGGCGGGGCAGCCAGAAGGTCAGGACGGTCATCCCCGACAGCAGAAGCGCCGACACCGGGGCGTGCAGGACCAGGAAGAGGGCGGTGACCGCGGCCAGCGCCAAGTGCCGGACGCCCGCCGGCGCGGCCCAGAACAGCGCCACGGTCGCGGCCATCCACACCAGCCAATCGGGCGACAGCAAGCTCATGCGCGATGGCCCGCTCCTTCCGGTGCAGTCTGCCGATGGAGGCTTTCCCCCCCTTGGTCGCGGTCGCCCATACTAGCCGAGGCGGCCCCGCGCCGGCCCGCCGGATTCCGGCATAACCCCTTGGCGCGGCGCCCCCTATGGCCAAGGGCCAGGGGGTGGCGGGCGGCGCCTCCCCTCAGGACGGCCGGGCGCGCGGGGTCAGCAGGAAGGCCGCCGCGTGGTCCGGCTGGGTGGTGACCACGGGGGCGGGCAGGATCGGCGGCGCGCCCGCCGGCATGGCGAGACGGAAGCGGCCCACCAGCCGGGCCAGCACCAGCGTCGCTTCCGTCAGCGCGAACGGCGCGCCGATGCACACCCGCGGGCCGGCGCCGAAAGGCAGGTAGGCGAAACGGTCGGGCGGCGGCGCCCCGGGCAGGAAGCGCTCGGGCAGGAAGGCGTCCGGGTCGTCCCACAGGCGGCGGTGGCGGTGCAGGATCCAGGGCGCGACGGCGACGATCGCCCCCGGCGCGACGCGGTGGCCGTCGATGTGGTCCTCATCCAGCGCGAAGCGCAGGATGGTGTAGGCCGGCGGGTAGAGGCGCAGGGCCTCCTGCACCACCGCGCGGGTGTGGACGAGCTGCGGCACCGCCCCGGCCACCGCCGCCGGGCCGCCCTGGAGGACACCCGCCTCCTCGGCGACCCGCTCCTGGACGTCGGGCGCCAGCACCAGAAGCCAGCAGGCCCAGAACAGCGCCAGCGCCGTGGTCTCGTGCCCGGCCATGATCAGCGTGGCGACCTGGTCGCGCAGCTCGTCGGGGGACAGGCCGCCGCCCGTCTCCGGATCGACCGCGCCGGTCAGCAGGTCGAGCAGGTCGCGCGGCACGCCGCTGCCGCCGCCGGCCTCGCGCCGGGCGTCGAGGATGCGCTGGATCAGCCCCATCCAGCGCCGCCGGAAGCGGGCGCGGCCGAGGTCCCAGAGGTTCGGCAGGCCGGCCGGCAGCAGGAAATCGCTGAGGTGGGGGCGCCCGAGGCTCCGGTTGTAGCGCGCGATCATGCCGCGCAGCTCCGCGCCGTGGCGGTCCATCTCCAGCGAGAACATCGCGCGCCCGGCGATGTCGAGGGTCAGCGCCTGGAAGAAGGCCAGCAGGTCGGCCCGCCCCCCGGCCGCCGCCGCCGCCGCGTCCAGCCGGGCCAGCGCGAGGTCGGCGGCGACCGCCGCGTGGCGGGCCAGCAGGGGCAGCGTGCGCGGTGCGAAAGCCGGGGCCAGCGTGCGCCGTTGGCGCCGCCACGCCTCCCCGCGCGAAAGCAGCAGGCCACGGGCCCCGACCACCGGCCGTAGGATGCGGAGGCCGGCCGGCGTCCGGCTGTAGTTGGCGTCGTTGTCCACCAGGACCCGGCGGATCGCCGCCGGCGCGTTCAGCAACAGGCTGGGCCGGCCGAGGACGCGGCGCTCCAGGATCGGCGCCTCGTAGGCATTCCGGGTCCAGGCGAGCAGGGCGTTCGACCGGAACGCCTTCAGCAGAGCGTACCACGGCGGGTCCGTGGCCGGCGGCTCCGGCACCGGCGGCCGGACCGGAAAGGGCCGGGCCGGCGGCCCGGCCGACAGCGTATGGCCCATGACCGTCAGTCTAGGCAACGATTTGGGGTTTGTCCAACGGATCACGGCCGCCGCCATACTTTCCGATTCACGAAGTTTCGCTTCAAATATATCTGATAGTCAAAAGTTCCATCGATTGCTAACGTCGCTGAATATTAGTTAGCAAATCAATCGCGCCGGCCGATCAGCAACAACAGACGACCCGTTCTGGACAGTGAAACTTTCCAGCACACAGTCGTGCGCGCACAAGGAGGAAAATGTGAAGCGCCGTTCGTTCATAAAAAGCACAGCCACAATCGGCCTGGGCAGCGTTGCCGCCTCGACGCTTGCCGCACCGGCCATCGCACAGGGGAAACGGACCTGGCGCATGGTCACCACATGGCCGAAGAATTTTCCGGGAATGGGCGCCAGTGCACAGCGTCTTGCCGACCGTATTACGGAGGCTTCCGGAGGGCGACTCGAAATCCTGATCTACTCGGCCGGAGAACTCGTGCCGCCGCTTCAATCGCTCGATGCCGTCATCGATGGTTCGGCGGAGATGAGCCACGGTGCGTCCTACTACTGGCAGAACAAGAGCGCGGGCCTCCCCTTCTTCACCTGCATGCCCTTTGGCATGGTCTCGCGCGAACTGACCAGCTGGGTGTATTATCTCGGCGGCCAGGAGATCTGGGACGAGATTTACGACCAGTTCGGTGTTCAGGGATTCCTTTCGGGCGACACGGGCACGCAGGCCGGCGGCTGGTTTCGCAACGAACTGACGGGTGTCTCGTCGCTGAAGGGCGTGCGCTTCCGCACCCCGGGCCTCGGCGGCCGGGTCTGGGAGAAGCTCGGCGCCACGGTCACCAACATGGCCGGAGGCGAAATCTTCCAGGCGCTGCAATCGGGGGCGCTCGACGCGGCTGAATTCGTCGGCCCTTACAACGACCTTGCCCTCGGCCTGCACCAGATCTGCAAGAACTATTACTTCCCGAGCTTTGTCGAGCCCGGAACGGCAACCGAACTCGTCGTCAACAAGGCGAAGTATCGGGAGCTGCCCGCCGACCTCCAGGCGATCATCCGGCATGCCTGCCAGGCGGAATATGACCAGATGGCTGCCGACTTCCAGGCCAATGATCCGCGTGCCCTGCGGACGCTGACGGAAAAGCACGGCGTCAAGGTCCTTCAGTTTCCGGCCGAGATCCTCAAGGAAGGCGCCAGGGCTTCGGCGGAAATCATCCGGGAGCTGCGCGATTCCAATGACCCTCTGACCAGGAAGGTGACCGAGAGCTACCTCTCGGCCTTGGCGGTCGTGCGCTCACGCAGCGAAGGCAACGAAGTGCCCTTCCTGACGGCGCGCGCGCAGTACTTCGCGCCCTGAAAATCCGCTTTGTCTCCGGAGTGGCCGCGTGCAGGCGCTTGCCTGCGCCGGCCGACCAGAAACATGGGAGGATCTCCACACCATGAACAATCAGTTTCAGTGTAATTCGTCATGAATATCGACGTACCAACCAGAGCAACAATCTCAACAATCAGGGCCATATGGGCGATCAACCGATGCATTGGCAGCATGTTTTCATGGCTGTCACTCGGCATCGTTCTGGTGTGCTTTGTGGTTGTGGTTCAGCGCTACATATTCGCCATCAGCTATCCTTGGATGCAGGATCTGTATGTGTGGCTGAACGGTGCCATGTTCACCGCGGTGGCCGGATTCGCGCTTCTGCGGGGTGATCATGTCCGTGTCGACATCTTCTACAGACCCGCCAGGACACGAACCAAGGCCATGATCGATCTTGCGGGCGTGTTCCTCTTCCTGCTGCCGTTCTGCTGCACCGTCATCCTTTACGGGTGGAGCTTCGTCGCGCGCTCCTGGCGCATCTATGAAAGCTCGCCGAACAGCGGTGGGATGGCGGGGCTGTACATCCTCAAATCCTTCATCCTGGCTTTCGCCCTGCTCGTCGCGCTTCAGGGCATCGCCATGGCGGCCCGGTCGCTCCTCGTGCTCGCGCGGCGGGAACATCTTCTCCCGGCCGATCTTCGTTACGCAAACGACGGGAGCGCGCATTAGATGGATATGGTGCTCATCGGCGAGATCCTTGCCGGATCGATGTTCTTCGGCATCATCGGCTTTCTCATGCTGGGTTTTCCGGTGGCCTTCTCGCTCGCCGGCGTCTCTCTTCTGTTCGGCCTCGCCGGCATGTGGCTCGGCATCTTCGACCCGTCCAATCTCGGCAGCCTTGCGCCGCGCTACATCGGCTTCATGACCAACGAGGTGCTGGTGGCGGTGCCCCTGTTCATCTTCATGGGCGTCGTGCTGGAGCGGTCGAGGATCGCCGAACAGCTGCTCCTCACCATGGGCAAGCTGTTCGGCAACATGCGGGGAGGGCTCGGGATCTCCGTCATCGTGGTCGGCGCGCTGCTTGCGGCATCGACCGGTGTCGTCGGCGCGACCGTCGTGACGATGGGGCTGATCTCGCTCCCGGCGATGTTGCGCGCCCGCTACGACCCGCGCCTTGCCTCGGGCGTCATTTGCGCCTCCGGCACGCTCGGCCAAATCATCCCGCCCTCGACGGTGCTCATCTTCATGGGAGACATTCTGTCCGGCATCAACGCCCAGGTGCAGATGGCCAAGGGGAACTTCGCCCCCGTGCCGGTCTCCGTGGGCGACCTGTTCGCCGGCGCCGTGTTGCCGGGCTTCCTTCTGGTCGGGCTCTACCTGTGCTGGATGATCGCCAAAGCGGTGATCGATCCGGAATCCTGCCCCGCGACGCCCGTGCCCGAAGACGAAAGGGCCGACCTTTTCCGGGAGGTGCTGGTCGCCCTGGTTCCGCCCCTGCTGCTGATCCTGACGGTGCTCGGCTCGATCCTGGGCGGTGTGGCGACGCCGACCGAAGCCGCCTCGGTGGGTGCCGTTGGCGCCATGCTCCTGGCCGCCCTCCGGGGGCGCCTCTCCCTTCCGGTTCTGAGGGAAACGGCCGTATCCACGGCGACGATCACCTCCATGGTGTTCATCATCCTGTTCGGTGCGTCGTTGTTCGCGATCGTGTTCCGCCTCATGGGCGGAGAGAATCTGGTGCACGAGTTCCTTGCCGGCCTGCCGGGCGGAACGCTCTCGGCCGTCGCGGTCGTGATGCTCATCATGTTCCTCCTGGGCTTCATCCTCGACACCTTCGAGATCATCTTCATCGTGATCCCGATCACCGCGCCGATCCTGCTGCACCTCGGCGTCGATCCGGTCTGGCTGGGGGTCCTGGTCGGCGTGAACCTGCAAACCTCGTTCCTGACGCCGCCCTTCGGCTTTTCGCTGTTCTACCTGCGCGGAGTGGCGCCGCCGAGCGTGACGACCGGGATGATCTACAAGGGCATCATTCCGTTTGTCGGCCTCCAGGTCGTCGCGATGGCGATCATGTTCGCCTTTCCGGAAGCCGCCACCTGGTTGCCGCGCTGGATTTACGGGTGACCGCAGGCGTCGCCCCCATGCCCACCCTCTACGCCTTGCCGGGTGGAGCGGTGTCTCCGGGATCGGGCATGAGGGCGACGATCCCGGCCGCGATCAGAGAAAAGGCGGCGCTGATCGCAATCGGCAGGTCATAACTGCCGAACAGGTCGAAAGCGTCTCCCGCAAGCTTTGGCCCGGCCACCGCTCCGATCGACATCGCCGTATAAAGAACCCCGATAATGCCGATGGAATTGCGGATTCCATAATAGTCGACGGACAGCGCAGGAAACAGGGCGACGAACCCGCCGTACGCGGCCCCGAAAACGAATGCGAACAGGTACAATTGCCAGGCGGAATGCGAACTCATCCACCACAGCAGCATGACGGCAAGGATGGCGAACTGCACCGCCAGCGCCTTTCTTCGGCCCAAACGATCCGCCACGCCACCGCCGGCGACCCGGCCAACCGTGCTGCCGAGGCCAAGCGTGCCAACCATCCAGATGGCGGCGTCGCGGGACACCCCCTGATCCTCGGCATAGGGCACGAGGTGAACAAAGGGTATGAACGCACCAATGGAAATGGCGGCCACCGCAAGATAGAGCATCACGAACGTTCGCGTCCCGACCGCTTCACGAAGGCCGCTTCCCTCGACTCCTGTCGGTGAGTTGCCCGGTGCGGCGCCGCCGACGGGAACCGCAACCCTCCGTGGGACTTTCCTGACGAACATCAGCGCAACGCCACCAGCACCGACCATCACAAGCCCCAGCACGGCCCATGCCATCCGCCACCCCAGCGCATCGATGAGATGAGCAGCAACCAATGGCATGCACAGCGTGCCGATGCCGACACCGGAAACGGCGATCCCCGATGCCGTGGCCCGGTTGCTGCCGAACCACCCTTGGACCGCCCCGATGGCCGGCACGTAGGAGAATCCTATGGCTATCCCGACACCCAGGCCGAATCCCAGACAGACTTCCCACAGCGCTTCCGCCCGGGCCGCGGCAAGGATACCAAGGCAACCGACGACGAGCCCCGCCATGCCGATCCTTCCAGGACCGTATCGGTCGGCCAAAGGCCCGCTGACGGCGCCCAACGCAAAATGGACCGGTACGGCGATCGAGAATGCCGTTGAGACCGCCCCTCGCGATGCCGAAAACTCGTTCTGAAGATGGCTGAAAAATGACGCGAAGCTGTAGGCCAGCCCAAACGTAAAGAACATGACCGTGAACGCGCCGGCGACGACCATCCATCCCTCGCGCGGATCGGCCCTGGTGTTCGTCGATCCGTCTATCTCATGGGAGAGCATGCCGCGCACCTACCGCCGACTTGGGTTTGTTGAATGATCATGCGGACGCCGTTGCCCGGCGGCCTTCAGCAATCCCGACGGCAATGACGTGCGCTTTTCAGGGAGGGGGAAGGACGGGAGGTCGCGTACTCCGATGCTCGGATCCAACATGTGCTCCATCAGCAGCTCCAAGGCTTCAAATCCACGGCTCCCGCTCGGAGGGCCATGGCCTGCCTGCCATTGTTCGCACCCATGGACGTTGCGCAAACCAGCTTTTGTCCCTGGAAGCCGCAGAAAATCTATTGCAGGATGATGCCGTCGCCGGACGAAGGAGGCACCGTCGCGTGACCCATCTGCTTCCACCACTCAATGCGTTGCGAGCCTTCGAGGCGGCGGCGCGGCATCTCAGTTTCAAGCTCGCCGCGCATGAACTGCACGTCACCCCGGGGGCCGTCGGGCAGCAGGTGAAGGCCCTTGAGGAACGCCTCGGGGTGCCGCTTTTTCAGCGGATTCACAAGCAATTGATTCTGACCGAGGCCGGCCGGGCCTACTTGCCGCCGATCCGTGACGCGTTCGGCCGGATTGCCTCGGCGACGGCCGCGCTCAGGCCACAGACGGCCCTGACGGTCGTCAATCTGGGCTTGCATGCGGGTTTCCAGTGGGCCGAACTGCGCTCGGACCTGAACCGGCTCCGGGAAACCCATCCGACGATCGGGCTGCGGGTCAGCCATCCCGCCGGATTGCACGAACTGTTCGACGGCAAGGTCGATCTTCTCGTGGAGCGAAGCCTGGGGCACCATCCGGGCTATCGGTGCGACCGGCTCGGCGGCGGTCGTACCGGCGAGTATCTCATTTGCCCGGAAGGCTCCGCCAACTGTCCGGAAATAGAGACCGTGAGGTCTTGGCTCCTGGTCAAGAGCGCTTGGAGTCCGTCCTGAACGATTATTTCCGAGCGAGGCGTCGGAGCATCACCGTCGAGTTCGCCACCCTGGAATGGGTGGATCGGTCCAGCTTGCTTTCCTGCGTGAATGAGCAAAGTCGAACTCAGGGGCCGCCATGCAGTGCATCGTCCGACGTCTTGTCCGTTTCGGCGATACGGCGTCTGATGAGGTCGCATGGCTCTCCCAAATGCTCACGCATGAGAAATTCGGCGCGACCACTTTGTCGGTGCACAATCGCTTCCAGAATGCGCCGATGCTCGTCGTTGTACCGCCGTAAGGCTGCGTTGCCTCTGCGCTCCGACAGCACATCGAAAATCTTCGGCACCCCGTAGACGAACTGGAACATCCGGTCGAACAGGCCGCTCGGCACCA
>JAEZHQ010000619.1 GCA_023416455.1 Pseudomonadota bacterium
GCGGCACCCGCCCGGCCGCCACGCGGCCACCCGGCGCGCCGGGAAACCGGCACCGACGGCCTGACCGTCGGGACCGGCTTCCCCGGAAGCGGGCCGGCCGAACGGCTCGCCGCCGGCCCGGACACGCGGATCCTGCGGATCGACGGCCTCTCCCGCCCCACCGGATGGCGCCCCTGCGGGCACCGCCTGCTCGTCACGGCGGGCGGCCGGCTTCTGGCGGTCCCGATCGACCGGACCACCCTCGACCGCCTGTCCGGCCTCGGCCTGAGGCCGGAGGGGGCGGCGCTGCACGAAACCTTCCTGTGCGGCTGCTTCTGCAAGCCGTGGCTCCTCGATCCCTTCGAACTCGACCCGTCGGTCACCGCGCGGGTCTCCACCCGCACCGGCGACGACCGCCGCTTCGCCGACCGCTTCCAGCTCATGGCGCTGCACGGCCCCACGCGGTTGTCCGGGGCCATGCCCGACGACCCGGACATCGCGGTCATGCTGAACATGGATTCCGGCGCGATCGGCCACGCGCTGCGTCACGGGACGGTCGTCGACAGCGGCCCCATCGGCGACTTGCCCGGCCACCGTTTCGCCCGGCCGCCCTGCCGCTTCCTCCGCGTCCGGCACACCACGCCCGGCCGGGAGTTCGGCCGGGCGTGGTGCCAGCCGGTGGCGGACGTGAACCTTCCGTCGCAGGAGGTGCCCCACACCCGCGCCACCGGGGACAAGCCGATCCCGCACGCCGAGACCCGGGAGCTGGTCCGCCGGTACCGGGTGCTTGCCGACTCCACGCCGGATGTGCTTCTCCTCGAACGGCCGGGAACGCACCGCCGCCACGGCATGGACCCGATGGTGGCGCAGGCCCTGTCGGCCTGCGCGCGCATCGCCCGTGCCGCCCGCGCGTTCCACGCCTTCGGCAGCGGGCCGGCGGTCTCCGGGCGCGCCGATCGCCGGGACTGACCCCCGGTCCCCGTCCCGTGCCGAATCCGGCGGCCGGCGCCGTTCCTTCGGAAGACGCGCCGGCGCGCCCGCGACAGGAGCATGAATGCACAGCCCTCCCCTCTTCGACAGCTTCTTTCTCGGCGGCTTCGAGTGTTCGACGCACCGGCGGCACGACAGGCGCCGGCTCGACCTGATCGAGGCGACCGGCCATGACCGGCACGCCGCCGGCGACTACGCGCTGATGGCCGCGCAGGGCATCCGCAGCGTCCGCGACGGCGTGCGCTGGCACCGCATCGAGACGGCGCCGGGCCGCTACGACTGGTCCAGCCTCCTGCCCATGCTCCGCGCCGCGCGGGACGCCGGCCTCCAGATCGTCTGGGACCTGTGCCACTACGGCTGGCCCGACGGCATCGACATCTGGCGGCCGGCCTTCGTCGAGCGCTTCGCGCGCTTTGCCGCCGCCGTGGCGGCGCTGGTGCGCGACGAGGGCGGCGCCCCGCCCTTCTATTGCCCGGTGAACGAAATCTCGTACTGGTCGTGGGCCGGCGGCGACATGGCCCGCTTCAACCCGACGGCGCGGGGCCGCGGGTTCGAGCTGAAGCACCAGCTCGTGCGCGCGTCCATCGCCGCCATCGACGCCATCCGCGCCGCCGACCCCCGTGCCCGCATCGTCCTGGTCGATCCCGTGATCAACGTGCTGCCCCGGCCCGACCGGCCGCGCAGCGCCGCCGCCGCCGAGCACGCGCGCCTTGCCCAGTTCGAGGCCTGGGACATGATCGGCGGCTCCGTCTGGCCGGGCCTCGGCGGCAAGCCCGAGTATCTGGACATCATCGGCGTCAACTACTACGCCGACAACCAGTGGTTCCTGAACGGCGGGACGCTGGAGTGGACGGACCCGCGCTACCGACCCTTCGCCGACATCCTGGCCGAGACGCACCGGCGCTACGGCCGCCCCCTCCTGGTCGCGGAGACGGGGGCGGAGGGCGACGCGCGCGTGCCCTGGCTCGACTATGTGTGCGGCCAGGTCCGGACGGCGCTCGACCGCGGCGTGCCGGTCGAGGGGATCTGCCTCTATCCCATCCTCGACTACCCCGGCTGGGTCAACGACCGGCATTGCGAGGCGGGCCTGTACGGCCCGTGCGACGACCGGGGGGAACGCCCCCTCCACCAGCCCTTTGCGGACGCGCTGCGACGCCAGCGCGTCCGTTTCGAGGCCGGAACCGAGCGGTTCGCGGCGGGCCGGGCTGTCTCGTGAGGCGGCCCGGCCCGCCGCCGGCCGGCGCGAAGGAGCCGCCCGCGATGCCCTCCCGGCAGCCCCTTCCGAACCGCCCGATCCGCTTCCTGATGCGCTACGTGCGCCGGCGGCCCTGGCAATTCGGGGGGCTGCTCGCGCTCATCGTCTCGGCGGCGGCCTGCGCGGTCGGCGTGCAGTACGGCATGAAGCTGCTCATCGACGCCATGGCCGCCCCGGACCGGCGGACGGTCGACGTGTGGACGCCGCTCGGCCTGTTCCTCGGGCTGATCGCGCTGGAAAACGTGCTGTGGCGGCTCGGCGGCTGGCTCGGCTGCCGCACGGTGGTGGCCACCGGCGTCGACATGCGGCTCGACCTGTTCGCGCACCTCACCGGCCACTCCATGCGCTACTTCTCCGAGCATCTCGCCGGGGCGCTCGGCAACCGCATCGGGGCGACGGCGGGGGCGGCCAGCGCCATCTTCGCCACGCTCACCTGGAACATCGTCCCCCCCTGCACCGATTTCCTCGGGGCGGTGATCGTGCTGCTGACCATCGACTGGCGCATGGCGGCGGCCCTCGCCCTGTTCGTGGCGGTGGTGGCCGGCAGCATCGTCCTGCTGGGCCTGCGCGGGCGGCACCTGCACCACGCCTTCGCCGAACAGTCGGCCCGCACCGGCGGCGAGCTGGTCGACGTGGTGTCCAACGTCTGGAGCGTGAAAGCCTTCTCCGCCCGCCGGCGCGAGCGCGACCGCCTCGCCGGCGCGTTCGGCGTGGAGGCGGCGGCGCAGCGGCGAAGCTGGATGCATCTCGAAAAGACCCGGGTCGTGCACGACGCCTGCCTCTGGGTCATGGCGGGGTCGATGCTTCTGTGGGCGCTTCTGCTCTGGCGGGCGGAGACCATCACGACGGGCGACGTCGTCGTCGCCAGCGCCCTGACCTTCCGCATCCTGCACGGTTCGCGCGATCTCGCCTTCGCGCTGGTCGGCATGACCCAGCATTTCAGCGCCATTGGCGAAAGCCTGCGGGTGATCGCCGCACCGCACGGCGTCCGCGACCGGGTTCCGGCGCTGCCCGTCACGCCGGGGGGCGGCCGCATCGACGTCGAGGCGGTGTCCTACGCCCATCCCGGCGGACGGACGGTGTTCGACCGCTTCAGCCTGCATGTTCCGGCCGGACAGAAGGTCGGCCTGGTCGGCCCGTCGGGGGCGGGAAAGTCGACCCTCGCCGGTCTCATCCAGCGCCTCGACGACGTCCAGGGCGGCGCCATCCTGATCGACGGGCAGCCGGTCGCGGCCATGGCCCAGGACGAGCTGAGGGCGAAGATCGCCGTCGTTCCCCAGGACATCTCGCTGTTCCACCGGCCGATCCTGGAAAACATCCGCTACGGGCGGCCCGACGCCACCGACGCGGAGGTCCGTGCCGCCGCCCGCCACGCCTTCTGCGACGGCTTCATCCGGGATCTGCCCGACGGCTACGGAACGCTGGTGGGCGAACGCGGGGTGCGGCTGTCCGGGGGCCAGAGGCAACGGCTGGGCATCGCCCGCGCCTTCCTCAAGCACGCGCCGATCCTGATCCTCGACGAGGCCACCTCGGCGCTCGACACCCAGTCCGAGCGGGAGATCCAGACGGCCCTGGCCGAGCTTGCCCGCGGCCGGACCGTGCTGGCCGTGGCGCACCGGCTGTCCACGGTGTCGGCCTTCGACCGGATCGTGGTGCTGGTGGACGGCCGCATCGTCGAGGACGGCCCGCCGTCCGAGCTGCGCCGGCGCGGCGGCGTCTTCCACTCCCTGTGGCGGCTCCAGGCCGAGGGCTTCGCCGCCGGGTAGGCCGCGGCCCCCACGGGGAGGGAGGGCGTCACCGCCCCCACCCCCCGGCGCACAGCGCCGCTACAGCGGGGTCAGGTGGTTGTCCCAGCGGAAGCCCGCCGCCTGCCGCCGCGGCGCCGCCGGGTCGACCGGCAGCGTCACCGGCAGGACCACGCCCAGGCCGCTGGTCGCCAGGAAGCCCTCGGCGCAGGGGGCGATGCCGCAGCCGTCGGCCAGCGTCGCCGCGCCAAGCCAGTCGCCGCTGCGCGAGTCCCAGAAGCCGACCTGCCCGCCCTTGGGCGAGCTGGCCGCGACGATCCGGCCGTCCGAGGCCATGCTGCCGATGTAGCCCTCGAAGCCGGCCAGGGCGTCCTCCGGCGCGTCCAGCAGGCGGACCGGGCCGCCGCCCGGCCGGTGCAGGCCGGTCAGCGGCTGGAGGTCGCCGGTCGGCCGCTCGTCCTGCGCGCCGAAGGCGATGCCGCCATCGGCCAGCACGGCGAGATGGCGGATGCCGAGGTTGGCGAAGTCCTCCGGCAGCCTTGCCGAGTCGAGCAGCCGTCCCGTCGCCGCCTCCACATAGGTCAGCGAGGCGTCCATGTCGTCGAGGTTCAGCTTGGCCCGCCCGGTGTCCGGGTGGGTGAGCACCCCGCCGTTGGCCACCGCCAGAACGCGGCCGCCGTCCAGGGACACCAGCTCGTGCGGGCCGATGCCGTGGGTCGGCAGGGCGCCCAGCCGGCGGTAGCCGTCGGCCGCGTCGTAGACCCCGATGGCCCCGGTCTCGCGCGGGACGTCGTCCTCGGCCACATAGAGCAGCCGGCCGTCGGCGCTGTAGACCCCGTGCCCGGTGAAGCGCCGGTCCTCCGGCACCGCCACCACGGTGCCCAGCGCCCCGTCGGCCAGCGACAGCGGCGCGAACCAGCGGCCCGGACGGCGGGCGAAGACCACCGCCTCCGGCCGCTCCGGGTGCGGCACGACCGCGTGCGCGCGGCCGGGCAGCGCCGTGGCGAAGGCTGGCCGCCCGTCGGCGCCGAGCGCCGCGACGCCGAAGGAC
>JAEZHQ010000659.1 GCA_023416455.1 Pseudomonadota bacterium
GGCGCGGCCGGCGGCGCCCTGATCGGCGCCATCGCCGGCAACGCCGGCATGGGCGCCGCCATCGGTGCCGGCGCCGGCCTGGCCGGCGGCCTGCTCTACGATTACCACAAGAGGACCGAGGACACGGCCTACCAGCGCGGCTACCAGGCGGGCTCGAGCCGCAAAGGCACCTGACCGGGCCGGTCCCCTTCAAACGGAGACTCCCGCCATGACGCTGATCTCACTGGAAGGCAAGCGCGGCCTCGTCACCGGAATCGCCAACGAGCACAGCATCGCCTACGGCTGTGCCAGGGCCTTTCGCGACCTGGGGGCGGAGCTTGCCGTCACCTACCTGAACGAGAAGGCCGAGCCGCTCGTCCGCCCGCTGGCCCGGCAACTGGGCGCCGAGCTGGTCCTGCCCTGCGACGTGCGGCGCGACGGCGAGCTGGAGCGGGTGTTCGACACCATCCGCGACCGCTGGGGGCGGCTGGACTTCCTGCTGCACTCCATCGCCTTCGCGCCGCGGGAGGATCTGCACGCCCGCGTGATCGACTGTTCCAAGGAGGGCTTCGCCCTGGCCATGGAGGTGTCGTGCCACTCCTTCATCCGCATGGCGCGGCTGGCCGAGCCGCTGATGACCGGGGGCGGCTGCCTGCTGACGGTCAGCTTCTACGGGTCGGAGCAGGTGGTCGAGCATTACAACATGATGGGACCGGTCAAGGCCGCGCTGGAAAGCAGCGTCCGCTACATGGCGGCCGAACTGGGCGGCAAGGGGATCCGGGTCAACACGCTGTCCCCCGGCGCGCTGGCCACGCGCGCGGCGTCCGGCATCGACCGCTTTGACGAGCTGCTGCAGCGGACGGCGGCGCGCGCGCCGACCCAGCGGCTGGTGACCGCGGACGACATCGGCCCGGCCGCCGCCTTCCTGGCCAGCGACGCCGCCCGCCAGATCACCGGCCTCACCGTCTACATCGACGGCGGCTACCACGTGATCGACTGACCGCGGAAGGCGCCCGATGGCCTCCACCGTTCGTATAGAGAACATCGACGGCCGGACCCTGGCGGTCATCGTCGCCGGCGACTGGGCGGTGCGGCACGGCATGCCCTCCGCCGAGGCGGTCGCCGGCCGCATGGCCGGCCCGCCGGGCCGGGTGACGGTGCGCAGCGACGGCCTCGGGCGGTGGGACTCCTCGCTGGTCTCCTTCGTGGCCGGGCTGGAGGCCCACTGCCGGTCGCGGACCGTACCCTTCGACAAGGCCGGCCTGCCCGCCGGCGTGCGCCGGCTGGTCGATCTGGCGCTGGCCGTGCCGGAGAAGACGGGGACGCGCCGCGCCGGTGCGGAGCGTTCCATCCTCGTCCTGGTGGGCGAGGCGGCCCTGTCCTCCTGGAAGGGGTTCCAGGACACGCTGGTCTTCCTGGGGGAGGCCACGCTGTCCTTCCTGCGGCTGCTCGCGGGACGGGTGCGCTTCCGCCGCTCCGACCTGTTGCAGACGATCCAGGAGTGCGGCGCGCAGGCGCTCGGCATCGCCTTCGTCATCTCGCTGCTGGTCGGGCTGATCCTCGCCTTCGTGGGGGCGGTGCAGCTCCGCACCTTCGGGGCGGAGATCTACGTCGCCAACCTCGTCACCGTGGCGATGACCCGCGAGATGGCGGCGATCATGACCGCCATCGTGCTGGCCGGGCGGACCGGGGCGGCCTTCGCCGCCCAGCTCGGCACCATGCAGGCGAACGAGGAGATCGACGCGCTGACCACGCTGGGCGTCTCGCCCATCGACTTCCTGGTGCTGCCGCGCATGCTGGCGCTGATGCTGATGATGCCGCTCCTGTACCTCTATTCGGTCTTCGCCGGCATGCTCGGCGGCTTCCTGGTCGGGGTCGGCATGCTCGACCTGACCGGCACCACCTATCTGGCGCAGACGCAGTCCAGCTTCACCTTCACCGACTTCTTCGTCGGCTGGGGCAAGAGCGTCCTGTTCGGCGCGCTCGTCGCCATCGCCGGCTGCATGCGCGGCATCCAGTCGGGGCGCAGCGCCGCCGCCGTCGGCAACGCCGCGACCTCCGCCGTGGTCACGGCGCTCGTCTACATCATCATCAGCGACGCCGTCCTGGCCGTCCTGCTGAACGTCGTCGGGCTGTAGGAAGAACGCCATGACCCCCAGCGGCCCCGGCGCGGATCCTCGGGCGGCGCCGCTCATCGATGTCCGGGATCTCACCATGGCCTTCGGCAGCTTCGTGGTGCAGCGGGACGTCAGCTTCACCGTCGGTGCGGGCGAGATCTTCGTCATCATGGGCGGCAGCGGCTGCGGCAAGAGCACCATGCTGAAGCACATGATCGGCCTGATCCGGCCCGCCGCCGGGGACGTCCTCTACGGCGGCGAAAGCTTCTGGAGCGGCGGCCCCGACCGCCGGATGGCGATCAGCCGGCGCTTCGGCGTGCTGTTCCAGAGCGGCGCGCTGTGGAGTTCGATGACGCTGGCCGAGAACGTCGCGCTGCCGCTGACGCTCTACACCCGGCTCGACCCGCGCGAGGTGGCGGAGATGGTGTCGCTGAAGCTGGCCCTGGTGGGCCTGCGCGGCTTCGAGGAGTATTACCCGTCGGAGATCAGCGGCGGCATGCGCAAGCGCGCCGGGCTGGCGCGCGCGATGGCGCTCGACCCCGACATCCTCTTTCTGGACGAGCCGTCGGCCGGGCTGGACCCGCTCAGCTCCCGCCGGCTGGACGACCTGATCCTGGAGCTGCGGGACAATCTCGGCAGCACCGTGGTCATCGTCACCCACGAACTCGCCAGCATCTTCGCCATCGCCGACAACTCGGTCTTCCTGGACGCGGAGTCCCGCACGGCCATCGCCCACGGAAACCCGCGCCTGCTGGTCGACCATGCGGAAAGCCCGAAGGTGCGGGAATTCCTGCGCCGCGGCGAAACCGGCGCCGCGGCCGCCTGACCGGACGGAACGGCCGGGAAGGCCGGAAAGGAGACAGACCATGGCGGCAAAAGCCAATCCCAAGGTGGTCGGAGGCTTCGTCCTCGGCGCCGCGGCCCTGCTGGTCGTGCTGGTGGCCCTGTTCGGCGGCGGCAACCTGCTGGCCAAGCGCCCGCGCGCCGGCACCTACTTCCAGGGCTCGGTCGCCGGCCTGGATATCGGCGCGCCGGTCACCTACCAGGGCGTGCGGGTGGGCGAGGTCACGTCGATCCGCCTGGAGGTGGACACCAAGACCCTGACCCCGCGCATGCCCGTCGAGTTCGAGTTCATCCCCAAGGTGGTCCAGTGGAGCGACCGGCCGCTGCACCCGGAGGAGTACAAGCGGCTGATCGAACGGGGGCTGCGGGCCAAGCTGGTGCCGCAGAGCCTGGTGACCGGCCTCCTCGCCATCGAACTCGGCTACTACCCGGACACGCCGGACCGGCTGGTCGGCGGGCTGCCCGGCGACGTGGTGGAGATCCCGTCGGTGCAGTCGGACCTGGAAACCCTGAAGACGGCGCTGGGCAACCTGCCGCTCGACAAGATCGCCGCCACCATGGCGCAGGTGCTGAGCCGGCTGGACGGGCTGCTCGCCGAGCCGGAATGGAAGGACGCGATGATCGCGCTGGCCGGCGGCCTGCGGCAGTTCGAAAGCCTCATGACCACGGCGAACGCGGAGACCGGCCCGCTGCTGGGCAACGTCGAGCGTGCCGCCAAGGGGACCGAGGCCGCCGTCGCGGCGCTTCAGGCCGACCTCCACCAGACCATCGGGGAGATGCGCGACATCCTCGGCCAGGTCGAAGGCGAGGTGAAGCCGCTCAGTGCCCGCGTGCAGGGGGCGGCGGCGGCGGCGGAGAAAGCCTTCCAGCAGGCGGACGTCACCCTGCGCACGGTCAACGCGACCCTGGATCCCCGGTCGCCCCTGCGCGGCAACCTGGAGCAGACGCTCGGCAACCTGGCGGTCGCCTCGAAGTCCCTGCGCTCCTTCGCCGACCAGCTCGACCGGCGACCGAACACCCTGATCACGGGACGGTGACCACCATGGGTGCATCCGCGATCCTGCGCCGCCGCCTCCTGTGGGGCCTCGTGGCGGTTGCCGCCCTGCCCGGCTGCGCCGGTGCGCCGGCACGGCTGTATGTCCTGACCCCGCTGCCTCCGTCCGCGGCGAGCGGCGCCGGGAGCGGCCTTGGCGGCCGCATCATCGGCGTGCCACAGGTCACCATCCCCGAATATCTCGACCGGCCGGAAATCGTGTCCTTCACCGGCCCGTTCGAGCTGTCGGCCAACCGCGACGACCGCTGGGCGGAGCCCCTGGCGGCCAACGTCACCCGGGTGCTGACCGAGAACCTGTCCGTCCTGCTGGGAACCGACGGCGTCCGCTCCGCGCCGTCGTTGGTCGACGAGCGGATCGATTACGAGGTCACCGTCGCGTTCGAGCGCTTCGAGCGGGCCGCCTCGGGCGACAGCGTCCTCGACGCCCATTGGGCGGTGCGCGACGGCACCACCCGGAAGACGCTGGTCCGCGACCGCGCCCGTCTGGCCACACCGGTTCCGGGCAACGGCTATCCGTCGCTGGTGGCGGCGATGAACGACAATCTGACGGTGCTGAGCCGCGACATCGCGGCGGCCATCGCGCGGCTGCCCCGCAAGGGCGGCGCCCGCGCGGGCGCCTGAGCACCGGTGCGATCGGGAGGACAGCGATGAAAAGGCTGATGTGGCTGTCATGGCCGGTGATCTGCCTGCCCCTGCTGGCCGGGCCGGCGCTGGCCGCCGGGGAGCCGCCGCCCGGCGACGCCCCGGCGGCGGCGTCCGCACCGGACAACGCCACCAACGACGGCGACGCCAACGACGCCAACGCCAACGGCGACGCCGACGCTGACGACGACGCCATCGATGAGGAGGCGATGGCCGCCCTCATGCGCATGGCCGACACCATGGCCAAGGCCCGGGGCTTCAGCGTGACCATCCGGTCCAACTACGACGCCGTGCAGGACGACGGCGAGAAGATCGAATTCGGCGAGCGCCGCTCCGTCACGCTGGAGCGCCCCGACACGCTGCGGGTGGAATCGCAGCAAAGCGACGGCACGCGCACGCTGGTGACCTTCGACGGCAAGGCGATCACCGTGTTCAACCCGGACCAGAACGCCTATGGCCAGGTCGAGCGGCCGGGCAGCGTCGACGACGCCGTCCACTATCTGGTGCGGGATCTCCAGGTGCGGCTGCCGATGGCCCTGCTTCTGGTCACCACGCTTCCGGAGGAGCTGGACCAGCGCCTGCAATCCCTCGACTATGTGGAGCGCGACACGCTGACGCCGGTGCCGACCGACCATCTGGCGGGGCGGACCGATGAGGTGGACGTCCAGGTCTGGATCGCCGCCGAAGGCCCGCCCCTGCCGCAGCGGATCACCATCACCTATCGGAACGACGAGGGTGAACCGCAGTTCCGCGCCGACTTCACGGACTGGATCCTCGATCCCCAGCCTCCGGCGGCCCAGGCGGCCTTCACCCCGCCGCCGGGGGCCGAACGCATCCCATTCCTGGTCCGCGTGCCCCGCAGCCCGGCCGGACGGCCGCCCCCGGCCGACACCCCGCCGGAAAGCTCCGGCGGCACGGAAGGAGCCCCACAATGAACGCCCGCTTTATGAACGTCCCCTCGCCCCGGCTCGCCCTCCCGATCCTCGCCGCCCTTGTCCTGATCGCCGGAGCCGTCGCCGACAGCCACGCGCGCGGCGCCCGCGGCGGTGGCGGTGGCGGTGG
>JAEZHQ010000069.1 GCA_023416455.1 Pseudomonadota bacterium
CCCACCCCTTCTCCTGGCGACAACTCCACCAAAGCCGCCACCACGGCTTTCGTCGCCAACGCCATTTCCAACCCGACGCTGCCGTCCTACACGGTGGCGACCGTCCCGACCGCATCCCCCGCGGGCCGGCTGATCCACGTCAGCGACGGCGCCGGCAACAAGCGCCTGGCCATCAGCGACGGGACGTCCTGGCGCTGGCCGGACGGCGCCGTCGTGTCCTGATCCATATGGAGAGCACCATGGAAACCGTGAAAGAGCCTTACGAACTCCTGGTCCGCCTGCGGCATGGCGCGCCGCCCGCGGCGCACGTCCAATACCGCTTCGTCACGACCGATGGCGGCGTGGTGGTCGGCGAGACGCTTGGCCCGGCCGAGCCGGTCACGCCGGACACCACCGCCGGCACGCCGTTCGCCGACTTTCTCGACGCCGCTCTGGTCGCGGCGCTCGGCGAGGTCGCGGCGCTGACGGCCGAGCGGGACGCGCTCGCCGCACAGGTGCAGGCCGGCGGGGCGGTCGCCGAACCACCGGCCGGCGGCCTGGACGCCTACGCCGCGGCGGTGCAGCGGCAGCTCGATGCGGGCGCCCGCGAGCGCCAGTACGACGGCATCCTGTCGGCCTGCACCTACGCCGCCAGTTCGGTTCCGCGGTTCGCGGCCGAAGGGCAGGCGTGCGTGGCGTGGCGCGATGCCGTGTGGACCGCCTGCTACGCGATCCTGGCCGAGGTGGAAGCCGGCGCGCGGCCGGCCCCGACCGCGGACGAGCTGCTGGCCGGGCTGCCGCCGCTCGTCTGGCCGGCCTGACGCGACAAGACTCCAGCCCGCCCACCGTCCACACCCGGCGCCCGCGAGGCGCCTTTTTCATGCCCGGAGCCCGCCCCATGCCCGCGCTTCTCGCCTCCCTGCGCGCCTCCCCGGCAACCGAAAGCGGTGTCGTCAAGGGCGCCAACGCGCTCGACGTCCCGCTGTGGTCGGACGCGCGCAACGTGCTGTTCCGCAACGGCGGCCCGGAGAAGATCGGCGGCTGGGTCGGTGTCGTCGGCGTGTCCGGGGCGGGGGCTGTCCGGGGGATGGACGCGCTCCAGGACGAGGCGGCCGTCCAGCGCCTGTTCTTCGGCGACGCATCCCGGCTGTGGATGTGGGTCCCGGGCACCGTCTCCGAGCTGGCCGACGGTCTGACCGGTCACGTCGACGAGACCCCCACCCGCGACGCCACGGTGTGGAGCTTCGCCCGCTTCGGCAACTGGATGATCTGCGCCAACGGCGTGGACCCGGTGCGCGTCTGGAGGGACGGCGGGACGTCGGAGGTGCTGGCCGGCACCACCTTCACCCGGGCCGAAATCGTCAGGGCGTCGCGCTCCTTCGTGCTGGCCTTCAACACCTCCAACGGTGCCGGTTACGTCGAGTGGTGCTCCGGCGACGACCCGGAGGACTGGACGCCGGCCAGCGGCAACAGCGCCGGCAACCTCCAGGTCCGGGACCTGAACGGGCCGATCAAGGCGGTGGTGCCGCTCGGCGAGCAATTCCTGATCCTCGGGAAGAACCAGGCGTTCCTGCTGTCCTTCGTGGATGCCCCCCTGATCTGGGCCTATCAGCCGGCGCTCCAGGGCATCGGCGCCGTCGGCAAGGCGGCGGCGGTGGAGGCCAACCGCATCGCTTACGGCCTGGGGGAAATGGGGTTCTGGGCGACCGACGGCGTGACCTTCCGCCTGATCGGCACCACCGCGATCCTGGAGTGGCTGAAGACGGTGTGGGACGGGACGCAGCTCTCCAAGGTCGCGGCCACCTACGATTCCAGCACGGAGACCGTGATCTGGTCCATCCCCACGGCGTCGGGCGGCGGCGAGCCGACCGTCTCCGTCGCCTACACCATCCCCGGCGGGGCGTGGTCGGTGCTGGGGTTCGGCCGCTCCGCCTGGGTGCCGCAGCTCGGCGTCTTCAAGCAGCCCTGGGGCGCGTCCGGCGGCACGCTCCACGCCCACAACGTGGGGCATGACGCCGGTGGCGCGGCGCTGGCCGCCCACGCGCAGACCCGGCCGCTGGACCTCGGGGCGCCGCGCGCCTGGAAGTACCTGGAGGCGGTGGAAATCCAGCTCCGCCGGCTGGCCGGGGCGGTCACGCTCCACATCGGCTGGCAGGCGAACCTGGACGATCCCGTCACCTGGGACGCCGGCACGCCGCTCGGCGCCGGCTTCGCGCCGGTCTACACCAGCGCGGCCGGCCGCTTCCTCTCGCTGCGCATCGGCTCCACGGCCCTCGGGGCCGACTGGGCGATGAGCGGCGGCGACATCTGGGGCGACATCGGGGGGAACGTGTGATGGCCCTGATCCCGGTCCTGGGACCCGCGGAATCGGCGGAGTCCTACCTGCGCCGGCTGATCCCGCAGCTCCGCGCGCTCGGCGACGGCGGCGTGGCGGCGTCGGCGCGCATCATCCACGACAGCGCCGGCCGCGTCATCGCCGGCCCCGACGGGCTGTTCGCCTACGCCGGCGACCGGCTGGTGATCGCGCCGGACATCGTGCAGATCGACACGGCCGATCTGGTGGACGGCGCGATCACCCTGGCCAAGCTGGCCGACGGGTCGCTGGGGCTGACCAAGTTCGCCAGCGGCCTGAAGCCGGTGCGGATCGTCGACGCGCTGCCCGGAGGCGGAGAACCGGGAGACGTGGTTCTCCTGACGACGGACAGCAAGCTCCACCGCTGGAACGGGACGGCCTGGACCGCGGCGGTTCCGGCGCAGGACATCGCCGGAGAGATCAGCGGCGCCCAGATCGCATCGCTCGCCGCCGGCAAGATCACCGGCCAGCTGAGCGACGCCCAGATCGCCGAGGTGGCCACCGCCAAGCTGACGGGCCAGATCGCCGGCGCCCAGATCGCCGACGGGGCGGTCATCACCGCCAAGCTGGCGGCGGGATCGGTCTCCACCGCCAAGCTGGCGGCCGGCGCGGTCACGGCGGGCGCCATCGCCGCCGGCGCGATCACGGCGGAGAAGCTGGGCGCGGGGGCCGTGACCACCGCCAAGTTGGACGCCGGGGCCGTGACCGCGGAGAAGATCACCGCGGGCGCCGTCACCACCGCCAAGCTGGCGGCCGGCGCTGTCACCGCGGACACGCTGGCCGCCAACGCCGTCACCGCCGGCAAGATCGCGGCGGGGGCGGTGAGCGCCACGGAGATCGCGGCCGGCGCGATCACGGCGGAGACGCTGGCGGCGGGGGAGGTCATCACCCTGTCGGCCCAGATCAAGGACGCCGTGATCGTCTCGGCCAAGATCGCCGACGCCGCCGTCGTCACCGCCAAGATCGGCGACCTCGCCGTCAACAACGCCAAGATCGCCAACGTCAGCGCCGGCAAGCTGACGGCGGGCA
Source organism: Pseudomonadota bacterium (assembly GCA_023416455.1). GTDB lineage: Bacteria > Pseudomonadota > Alphaproteobacteria > Azospirillales > Azospirillaceae > Azospirillum. The sequence continues at coordinate 3,362 of JAEZHQ010000069.1, forward strand.
CCATCGGCGCCAACGCGATCCACGTCGGCAACAACCGGCTGGAGCTGGACGGGCTGAACGGGCGGGTCACGGTCAAGGACGCCGCTGCCGTGACGCGCGTCGAGCTGGGCACGCTGGCCGGCGGCGGCAACGGGATCACCATCCGCGACGGCGCGGGCAACGTCATGCTGACCAGCGGGTCGGGCACGTATTTGTCCGGCACCTACATCGACAGCCTGTCCGCCAGCAAGATCACCACCGGGACGCTGAACGCGGCGCTGGTGACCGTCACCAATCTGAACGCCGGCAGCATCACGGCGGGCAACCTGAACGCCGCCCGCATCAACGGGGGGACCCTCGACTTCAACAACTTCTCGGTCGCCGGGCTGTCGGCCGGAAAGATTTCCGCCGGCACGCTGGCGGCGGGCGTGATCTATGGCGGGACGATCGGCGCCGGCCAGATCACCGCCGGCACGCTGGGCGCCGGGGTGGTCTACACCGGCTCGCTCAGCGCCTCCCAGATCACCGCCGGCAGCATCGCCGGCAACCGCATCTCCGGCGGCACCATCACCGGCACGACCTTCCAGACCAGCGGCGGGGCCACCCGCGTCAGCATCGACGCCGCGACCAACCAGCTCTCCGCCTACTACGGTGGCCAGCTGGTGGCGACCATCGGCGGCGTCGGCGCCGTCACCGGCTATGCGGGGCTGGGCCAGAACGCCGTGTCCGGCCAGACCAGCGGCGGCGGCGCCGGCCTCTACGGCCTCAGCACGGCGGCGGGGCCGGCGCTCCGGGCGCAGGCGACGGGCGGCGGCTACGGGGTCGTCGCGACGTCGACGTCGAACATCGCCGTGGACGCGCAGAGCGGCAGCTTCCATGCCGGCCATTTCCAGAGCGTCGTCGGGGGCAACGTCTATCTGGGCACGGCGAGCGGCTGGGCCGCCTATTCCTACAGCGGCGGCTACGGCCCCTTCACCGGGGCGCACGACGGGCTGATCCGGCACGGGCCGGAGCCGCGGCCGGGCGACATCCTGGTCGATGTGGCGGTGGTCGCCAAGGCGCCGGGTGTTTCGGACTGCATCACCGAGATGGCCCTGTCGTCGGCCCCGGCCCAGCGCGGGGCCGTCGGGGTCTACGTGACCCGCTCCCCCCTCGGCGCCGGAAACGTCCCGGCCGCGCTGCGCGGGATCCTGCCGGGGGAGATCGACGACCTCGCCGCGCTCTACGACGTCGCGATGGTCAACGCGCTGGGCGAGGGGCAGATCAACGTGACGGGCGAGGGCGGCGACATCGCCGTCGGCGACCTGATCGTCACCGGCTCCACGCCCGGCAAGGGGATGCGCCAGGGGGACGACCTCCTGCGCTCCTGCACCGTCGCCCGCGCCCGCGAGGCGGCCCGGTTCGAGGAGGATGGGGATGAGCGGACCATCGCGTGCATCTACCTGTGCGGCTGACGGCTGTGCCGGTGACGGGTTTCAGGAACGCCTTCTCGCGGCCCATTGGGACCGCTGCGCGCCCTGGCTTCAGGCGGCCCTGGACCGCTCCGGCAACACGCACGCCCTGGAGGACGTCCGGGCGGCGGTGCGGGCCGGGGCGGCGACCTTCTGGCCGGGCCGCGCCTGCTGCCTGGTGACGGAGGTGGTCCAGTACCCGCGCAAGCGGGTGGCCGTCCTCTGGCTGGCCGGCGGCGATCTGCGGGAGCTGTGCGCCATGGCCGGCTTCGTCCGGCGCTGGGCGAAGGACAACGGCTGCGACCGGATGCAGATCACCGGCCGGCCGGGATGGCAACGGGTGCTGGGCGCGCGCGCGGCCGGCACGATCTTGACGGAGGAGCTTTGACCATGGGAAGCGGCGGCGGACAGACCCAGACGACCAACCAGAGCATACCGGAGGAGTTCAAGCCCTTCGCCGGCGACCTGCTGAACTTCAGCAGCGGCATCACCCGCCGGGATTACGAGCCCTACCCGCACCAGCGGATCGCCGACACGCCGCGGGACACGCTGACCGGCTACGACGCGATCCGCTCCATGTCGGGCGTCGGCCAGCCGGAGATGCGCGACCTGATCGGCGTCGGCCGCGAGGTGGCGGGCTATCAGGCACCGATGGTGAACGGTCCGGCCATCGGCGACATGCCCATGGTCAACGCCGGCACGCTCGCCGGAACCGACCTGTCGGCCTACCTGAACCCGTGGACGACCGAGGTGACGAACCGCGGCGTCGACGAGATCATGCGCGCCGGCGGCATGGCCAACAGCGCGGCGCGCACCGGCGCCGCCGGGGCCTACGCCAGCGGGTCGGCGCGTGCCGCGCTGCTGGAGGCGGAGACCAACCGCAACGCCCTGGACCGGGCCGGGAGCCTGGCGGCGACCACCGGCATGCAGGGCTTCACGAACGCCCAGAACGCGGCGATGGGGGACCTGAACCGGGACATGCAGGCCCAGCTTGCCAACCAGGGCGTCATCTGGGACCGGGCCAGCCAGAACGCCAGCATGGACCTGCAAGCCCAGCTCGCCAACCAGAACGCCATGGCCCAGGCGCAGGGTATCCGCCTCGCCGGGGCGGGCCTGATCGGGGACTCGGTCAGCCGCGCGCGCCAGTTCGGCTTCGAGGACGCCGGCCGGCTCATGGGCATCGGCGGCGCGCAGGAGGCGAAGGAGCAGGGGGCGCTCGACCTTGCCTACCAGGACTATCTGCGCCAGTTCGGCTATCCGGTGGACCAGCTCGGCATCGGCGTGAACGCCCTGTCCGGCCTCCTCGGCGGCCAGGGCACCCGGACCAGCAGCGCCGAGGTGGACAACTCCGGCCAGCTCCTCAGCACCGGCATCGGCGCCGTGGCGACCATCGCCGCGGCCTACCTGTGATGCTGGCCGGTCACGACCGCGCCCTCCTGCAAGTCTCGGGGGGCAAGGACAGCACGGCCCTGCTGCATCTGGCGCGGCCGTGGCTGGACCGGATCGAGGTGCTGTTCTGCGAGAGCGGCGGCACCTTCCCCCATGTCCGGGCCTTCGTCGAGGAGACCTGCGCGCGGCTGGGGGTGGCGCTTACCATCGTCAGCGATCCGGAGCCGCTGGACGCCTATCACGCGCGGGCCGGGCTGCCGTCGGACATGGTGCCGCAATGGGCGGACCCGGACGGGCGGGCGCTGCGCAGCGACGGCGGCGGCGCGGTGCGGCTGCAAGGCCCCTTGCGCTGCTGCTCGGCACGCCTGTGGCAGCCGGTGCAGCGGCACATCCGGGAGGCCGGGCACACGCTGGTGCTGCGCGGCTCCAAGGCGTGCGACGGCCGCGTCGGGGTGCCGGACGGCCATGTCGAGAACGGCGTCGAGTACCGCTCGCCGCTGTGGCGCTGGAGCCACGCCGAGGTGCTGGCCTATCTGGACCGCGAAGGGGTGGCCCTGCCCCGGCATTACCGGGACGGGGTGGCCGACAGCCTGGACTGCTGGTCCTGCACCGCGCATCTGCCCTACCACGGGGCCGAGAAGCTGGCCTGGATGAAGGCAAACACGCCGGACCTGTTCGACCGGCTGCGCCCCCGCCTCGACTACGTCCACCGCGCCGTCGCCGCCCACGCCCTCGCGCAGTCGCAGGTGATCCGCGCTGCCCTGGAGGATCGCGGCTGACCGACGGCGCCGCTCCGCCGGAACAGAAAGGCCGGGGGCGTGCAATGACGGTTCCCGATGCCGGTCATCGCCCGTTGCAGGCCGCCCCGGACCCCCATTCCCACCGGTCCGCCCGTTTCGGGCGGATCCCTATTCCGGAGACCAACATGCCCGACACGATTCAGGCCGCCGACCCGCGCGCCTTCGAGACCGCCCTTGCCTTCGTCCTGGAGAGGGAAGGGGGCGGCACGCTCACCGACGACCCCCGGGACCCCGGCGGGCTGACCCGCTGGGGCATCTCGGCCCGCGCCTATCCGGGGCTGGACATCCGCAACCTGACGCGGG
>JAEZHQ010000108.1 GCA_023416455.1 Pseudomonadota bacterium
TGGCCGGCTCAGCCGGCCGGGGCATAGACCGCCAGCAGGAAGGACAGGGTGACCACGCTGGCGATGGTGGAGATCAGGATCGCCGAGGAGGTGCGCTCCACATAGATCCGGTACTGCGAGGCCACGACGAAGGTGAGGGAGCCGGTGGGCAGGCCGGCCAGGATGATCGCCGCCCCCGTCCAGAAGGGATCGAGCGGGAACAGCGTGCGGATCAGCAGCCAGGTCAGGGCCGGCTGCACCACCAGCTTCAGGCCGGTGATCCAGGCGACCTCGCCGAGGTCGGCCTTCAGGCTCTGGGTGGCCAGGAACAGGCCGATGGCGAACAGCGCGCAGGGGCCGGCCGACGCCCCCATCAGCTCGCAGAAGGTCACCACCGGCTGCGGCACCGGCACGCCGGGCAGGAGCATCGACCAGGCGACGCCCAGCGCGGTGGCGATGATCAGCGGGTTCCTGGCCAGCGCCAGGCCGACGTCGACGAGCGCCTTGCCCGGCCCCTTGCCGTGGCTGGCGGCCAGCTCCAGCCAGACGACGGCGATGCCGACCATCGCCGCGCACATGAGCACGGTGGCGAGGATGGCGGGGGCGAGATGGTCCGGGCCGAAGGCGGCCAGGAACAGCGGGATGCCCATGTAGCCGGTGTTGGAGAAGGAGGCGGTGAGGCCCTGCATGCAGCGGACCGCCGACCGCTCCCGGTGGAGCAGCCAGCCGAGCAGCGCGCCCAGCGCGTAGACCGCCAGCGTGGCGCCGAAGAAGGCGCCGATGAAGGGGCCGTTGAAGATCTCCGGCAGCGAGCGGCGGGCCGTGCCCAGGAACAGCACCGGGGGCAGGGCCATCCAGTAGACGAACTTGTTCAGGGACTCCGACGACGCCGGGCCGAGCAGCTTCGCCTTGCCGGACAGGACGCCCGCCAGGATGATGGCGAAGACCGGGAGCGCCACGTTGAGGACCACCGACATGGGGCGGGACCATAAGGGGTAGGGTGACCCCTGTCGAGCGGGGCACCCCCTCGTTCGCGGCATGGCACCCTTGACGGGCCACCGGCGGCGGGCAAGATAGGCGGGGCTTCCCTCCTTGAGGATTTCCGATGATCAACCACCACAGCGCGCTCATCTACGTCATGGTGCTCGTGTCGGCCTGCGACGGCGACATGACCGACGCCGAGCTGGAGGCCATTGGCGAGAATGTCCGCTACCTGCCGATCTTCCGCGACTTCGCCATCGAGCAGCTGCCGGACGTGACGCGCGCCTGCACCCGTCTGCTGGCCGACGCCGACGGGTTGGACACCACGCTCCAGATCATCAAGGAGGCCGTGCCGGCCCGCCTCTGCGAGACCGCCTACGCCGTCGCCTGCGACATCGCCGCCGCCGACCCCACGGCGTCCCAGGAGGAGCTGCGCATGCTGGAGATGATCCGCCACCGGCTGGGCGTGGACCGCCTGTGCGCCGCCGCCATCGAGCGGGGCGCGCGGGCACGCCACATGCGGCTGTGACCGTGGAAGGGGCGGCCGGGCTGGGGACGGTCGGCTTCGTCGGCCTCGGCCTGATGGGCCGGCCGATGGCCCGCAACCTGGCCAGGGCCGGCGCCGCGCTGGTCGTCCACAGCCGCAGCCCCGGCCCGGTGGCGGCGCTGGCGGCGGAAGGGCTGGACCCCGCCCCCGTCCCGGTGGCCGGCCCCGCCGAGGTCGCCGCGCGCGCCGGCACGGTGATCCTGATGCTGCCCGACACGGCGGCGGTGGAGGCGGTGGCCGCCGACCTGGCGCCGGCGCTGCGCCCCGGCCACCTCGTCATCGACATGGGCACCACCGCGGTGGCGGAAACCCGGCGGCTGGCCGAAGCGGCGCGCGCCCGCGGGGCGGAGTGGGTGGACGCCCCGGTCTCCGGCGGGACGGTGGCCGCCGAGGCGGCGGCGTTGACCATCATGGCCGGCGGCACGGAGGGGGCCTTCGCCCGCGCGCTGCCGCTGTTCCGGGCGCTCGGCCGGCGCGTCACCCATGTCGGGGCGGTCGGAGCCGGGCAGGTCGCCAAGACCGCCAATCAGGTGATCGTGGGCCTGACCATCGGCGCCGTGGCCGAGGCGCTGGCGCTGGCCGGGGCGGCGGGCGTCGATCCGGCCCGGGTGCGCGAGGCCATCCGCGGTGGCTTCGCCGAATCCCGCATCCTGGAGCTGCACGGGGCGCGCATGGTGAGCGGCGATTTCACGCCCGGCGCGCGGGTGGCGACCCAGGCGAAGGACCTGCGGCAGGCCGAGGCGCTGGCCGCCGACTGCGGCATCGCGCTGCCGGCGCTGGGCCTGGCCCTGGAGCTGTTCGAGATGCTTGAGGAGCAGGGCGACGGCGGCCTCGACCACGCCGCGCTCTACCGCCTGTTCGCCCGCTGAGCCCGGCGAGGCGCCGGATTTCCCCATTCTTGCGGTATCCAGGGCGCTTGTGGAAGCCACACGCGCCTTTGGCATCACCCCTCCAGATGGTCGTGCGCCAGCCGCTCGGCGATCTGCACGGCGTTGAGCGCGGCCCCCTTGCGCAGGTTGTCCGACGCGCACCAGAAGGACAGGCCGTTGTCCGTGCTGATGTCCTCGCGGATGCGGCTGACGAACACGGCGTCCTCGCCGGCCACCTCGACCGGGGTCACGAAGCCGTCGGGGGAGCGCTGGTCGACGACCTCCACGCCGGGCGCGGCGCGCAGGGCCTCGCGGGCCTCCCCGGCGGTGACCGGCTCCTCGCATTCGATGGTGACGGCGGCGGAGTGGCCGATGAAGACCGGGACGCGCACGCAGGTGGCGGTCACCCGGATCCGGGGGTCGAGGATCTTCTTGGTCTCGGCGTTCATCGACCACTCCTCGCGCGTGTAGCCGTCCTCCATGACGGCATCGATCTGCGGGATGACGTTGAAGGCGATCTGCTTGGCGAAGGCGGACTTCTCGACCGGGTCGTTGACGTAGATGGCGCGGGTCTGGTTGAACAGCTCGTCCATCCCCTCCTTGCCGGCCTCCGACACCGCCTGGTAGGTGGCGACCACCACGCGGCGGACGCGGAAGCGGTCGTGCAGCGGCTTCAGGGTCAGGGCCATCTGGATGGTCGCGCCGCCCGGGCTGGCGACGATGCCCTTCCGGCGGTAGCCGGCGAGGGCCTGCGGGTTGACCTCCGGCACCACCAGCGGCACGTCGGGGTCGAGGCGGAACTGCGCGGTGCCGTCGACGACCACGCAGCCGGCCGCGGCCGCGCGCATCGCGTGGGTGGCCGTCCCCCGCCCGCCCGGCGCCGCGAGCGCGATGTCGAAGCCCTTGAAGTCGAAGGCGCCGAGGTCGCGGACCTTGAGGATATCGTCCTCGCCGTAGGAGACCTCCTTGCCGACCGAGGCGTCCGACGCCAGGGCCACCACCTCGTCGGCCGGAAAGTTCCGCTCCGCGAGCGCGGACAGAATCTCCCGCCCGGCGTTGCCGGTGGCGCCGATGACCGCGACTCTGTAGCCCATGGCGGTGGTTCCCTGCTGTTGAGGCCGGTGCCGAGACGGCTTGACGTATGTGGTTTCCGTGGGAATTGCAACAGCGCCGCCGCTGTGCCAGGGTGACCGGCCGCGTCGGACCACCGGCCGATGCCAAACCGCGACCGTGCACCGGGGCATGCCGACTCCGCTCGAAGACATCATCGCCAAGGCGATCAAGGACGCCGACAAGTCCTTCTTCAACGAGGACTACACCAAGCAGGCGCGCTCCGTCATGAGCGCGCTGAAGAAGGCGGGCTACGAGGTCGCCCCCGTCCGGCCGCCGGACGGGCTGGTGGAATGGGCCAAGGAGAACATCCCCTTCGGCCGCCTGCGCCCGGCGGAACTGATCACCCAGATGTACTCGATGATGGTCGAGAACGTGCGGCGGTTCGACCGCTGATGCGGACGGCGCCTGAAGGCGCCGTCCGCATCACCCTCGCGATCAATGCTATCGCATTGATCTGTCGGGTTTTACCGGCGGCGCTTCATGGCAATGTTCATGCACCGCCGGTATGATGCGGCCCGCGCATGGCCGGGGCCGGCGGGCTCAAAGCATGGTCCGGATGTGCTCGATCCACCGGTAAAGCTCGTTGCCGGCGGCGCCCGATACCGAGCCCTTGCCGAGTATGTCCATCATGTGGCCGAACACCGTGCTGTCCCGGTTCTTGATCTCGAGGATGGCCTTCTTGATGTCGTTTATGTTGTCGTGATCGACGCCGGCCCGGACGATCTCCTTGATTTCGTCGACGAGGTGGGAAACGGACGCGCCGCCCTTCTGCGCGGCGACGCCGTCCATGCGGCTCACCATCCGCCCCGTGAGGTCGATGACGCTCGACAGGTTGGTGCCCATGCTCCTGTAATGCTCGTCCACGGACCGCTCCAGGAGGGCGACCCTCTCTTCCAGCCGCGCCCGGTGATGCTCGGACAGGCGGAGGATCTCCTCCTTCTGCCGGATTTCGAGCTTGGCGATCTCCAGCTTGTGCCGGAGTTCGATGATGTGGATGGGATTCTCGAAGAAGTCCTCGGGCTGGCGCTTCTCGGTCACCACCTCGACGTAGTTTTCCAGCGTCTTCTCCACCACCTCCTTCGAGCCTTCCGGGGTTTCGATGATCATGCGGACCAGGCGGTCCGTCTGCTCGATCTTGATCGATGCGATGATCGACGGCTGCTTCTGTTTCAGGACGCTGGAGAAGTAGGAGAGGATCGATATGCCCGCCTGCTTGTGCGCTTCGGAGAATTCGATCGTCCGGACGATCGAGGAGATGGAGCTCAACTCGATCTTCCTGCGGAGCCGGTCCGCGTGCTCCGGGGCGTTGAAGGGGACGCAGCGCATCATCGCATCGATGTTGTCCATGTATTCGTCGCACAGGAGGAGCAGCGCGACGCACGCCACGTCATAGTCCTCCCCGGACATCCGGGCGCTGACCTGACGGCGGAAATCCTCGTAGAGGCCGTCGAGCTGACGCGCCGCGCGGTCGAGATCGTCCGTCGGGCAGGTCCCGAGGAAGGCGGAAAGGCCGAGGAAGTGGGTAAGCGTGATCTTGGAGCACATCAGGGACAGGCTGTTCGTGCGCTCGACGGCGTGCGGCTTCGCGCTTCCGGCGTGATGGCTCCTGATCTGGCGGGTCTTCCGGGCGGCGGCCTCGCGCAGGGCGGCGAGGGTCCGGCAGGCCCGGGGCGGCGGGGCCGCCGCCGTTCCCTGCGCGATGGCGCCGATGATGTCGTGGAAGATCATGGAGGCCTGTTCCGCGCACAGGCAGAAATCATAGGCGGACGTCCGTTCGGCGACGGGAAGGATGCCGAACCCCTGCATGAGGGCGACCGTGTCGGCGACGATCCCCAGGGGGTTTCTCCGGTGGAAGGGCGTCCGCGCCCCGGCCGCCTGATTCGTGTCCATGCTGGAACCTGTCGGTTGGCCGTCGGGCCGTGGCGCGGGATCCGCCCGCAAGCGGTGAGGGATTTTCCCCGGGTTCCGGGCGTTGCGCGACGACCGTCCGGCGCCGACTCGACGCCGCATGGGAGCATCGGACGAACGATAGACGCTCTTTGATTGCGCGGCAACGCGGCGTGAGGCGCCGGGGCGGCCGGACACCCGCGGGCACGCGGCGGCAGGTCGAGCTTGCGCCTGCGCGCTGTTGTCGAAGCCGAGGTCGCGGCGATCCCAAGGCCTGCGGTCTCCGGCCATCAAGCCACCGCATGTCACGAGACCGCTCCTGGTAATACCACCCGTGGCAAAGGGCCTTTGTTTACAGCCACTTCCGCCGATGGCTCATTTTGTTCACGGCCAAGTCCCCGTCGTTGACTCGGGTGCGCGACAGGCGTAATTCAATGCGCCAATCACCGCAGGGCCAGGAATTTTTCGGTCTCGCATCACCCGCCGCCGCGGCAATCGCCCTCCTTGCCGCGACCGGCCGCCGAACAGAGGACGACGCAATGGCAAACGGCAGCGGTCGGCCGCTTTCCCCGCACCTTCAAGTCTACAAATTCGAATGGACCATGGCGCTGTCGATCACGCACCGCATCACGGGCGTGGGGCTGGCCGTGGGCACGCTGCTGATGACGTGGTGGCTGGTGGCCGCCGCCAGCGGTCCGGACGCGTTTGCGCGCGTGCAGGGCTTCATCGGGTCGGGCCTCGGCCTTCTGCTGATGTTCGGCTGGACCTGGGCGCTGTTCTACCACCTCGCCAACGGCATCCGGCACCTGGTGTGGGACGCCGGCTACGGGTTCGAGCTGGGGGCCGCCAGGCAGAGCGCTTACATCGCCGCCGGCGCGTCGCTGGGCCTGACCATCCTGGCCTGGATCGTCGGCTTGGCCGTGTGGTGAGGAGACAGACAATGGCAGCCAACACCTCCAACAAGTCCCTGCGCAACCCGCTTGCCCTGGCCCGCGGCCTGGGCTCCGCCAAGGCCGGGACCGAGCATTGGTGGCACCAGCGGTTGACCGCCATCGCGCTGGTCCCGCTCACCGTCTGGTTCGTGCTGGGAGTCATCCGGCATCTGGGCGCCGACCACGCGGCCTTCACCGCCTGGCTGCAGTCGCCCTTCTCGGCGGTGATGATGGTCCTGACCGCGGTGGTCACCTTCCACCACGCCCAGAGCGGGCTCCAGGTCGTGATCGAGGATTACGTGCACAACGAGGCCGCGAAGCTTGCCGCCATCATCGCGGTCAAGTTCCTGGCCTTCGCGCTGGGCGCGGCCTGCGTCTTCGCCGTCCTCAAGATTTCGTTCGGAGCCTGACCAGCCATGGCCGCCTACGATATTATCGATCACTCCTATGACGTCGTCGTCGTCGGTGCCGGCGGCGCGGGCCTGCGCGCCACCTTCGGCATGGCCGAAAAGGGCCTGAAGACGGCGTGCATCACCAAGGTCTTCCCGACGCGCTCGCACACGGTGGCCGCGCAGGGCGGCATCTCCGCCGCGCTCGGCAACATGGGCGAGGACGACTGGCGCTTCCACATGTACGACACCGTCAAGGGGTCGGACTGGCTGGGCGACCAGGACGCCATCGAGTACATGTGCCGCGAGGCGATCCCGGCGATCATCGAGCTGGAGCATTACGGCGTGCCCTTCTCGCGCACGCCGGAGGGCAAGATCTACCAGCGCGCCTTCGGCGGCATGACCGCGCATTACGGCAAGGAGCAGGCCTACCGCACCTGCGCCGCGGCCGACCGCACCGGCCACGCCATGCTGCACACGCTCTACCAGCAGTCGCTGAAGCACGAGGCCGAGTTCTTCGTCGAGTACTTCGCGCTCGACCTCATCATGGAGGACGGCGTCTGCCGCGGCGTCGTCGCCTGGAACCTGGACGACGGCACCATCCACCGCTTCCGCGGCCAGCTGGTCGTGCTGGCCACCGGCGGCTACGGCCGCGCCTACTTCTCCTGCACCTCGGCCCACACCTGCACCGGCGACGGCGGCGGCATGGTGCTGCGCGCCGGCCTGCCGCTCCAGGACATGGAGTTCGTGCAGTTCCACCCGACCGGCATCTACGGCTCGGGCTGCCTCATCACCGAGGGCGTGCGCGGCGAGGGCGGCTACCTCACCAACTCGGCGGGCGAGCGCTTCATGGAGCGCTACGCGCCTTCGGCCAAGGACCTCGCCTCGCGCGACGTGGTCAGCCGCTCGATGACCATCGAGATCCGCGAGGGCCGCGGCGTCGGCGAGCACAAGGACCACATCCATCTGCACCTGGAGCATCTGCCGCCGGAGATCATCCACCAGCGCCTGCCCGGCATCGCCGAGACGGCCAAGATCTTCGCCGGCGTCGACGTCACCAAGGAGCCGATCCCGGTGCTGCCGACCGTGCACTACAACATGGGCGGCATCCCCACCAACTTCCGCTGCGAGGTGGTCAACCCGACCGCCGACGATCCGGACCGGGTGGTGCCGGGCCTGATGGCCATCGGCGAGGCGGCCTGCGTGTCGGTGCACGGCGCCAACCGCCTCGGCTCCAACTCGCTGCTCGATCTGGTGGTGTTCGGCCGTTCGGCGGCCATCCGCGCCGCCGAGATCGTCGAGAAGGGCAAGTCGGTGTCGGTGTCCTCGGCCGGCACGGACATGGCGCTGGAGCGCTTCGACCGCCTGCGCAACGCCAAGGGCTCGATCAAGTCGGCCGACCTGCGGCTGGAGATGCAGCGGACCATGCAGAACAACTGCGCGGTCTTCCGCACCGGCGAGGTGCTGGAGGAGGGCGTCCGCCTCATCGACCAGACCTTCGCGAAGAAGGGCGAGGTCGCCATCACCGACCGGTCGCTGGTCTGGAACTCCGACCTTGTCGAGGCCATCGAGCTGGACAACCTGCTCTACCAGGCGGTCGCCACGCTCCATTCGGCCAAGAACCGCCCGGAGAGCCGCGGCGCCCACGCGCGCGAGGACTACCCGGAGCGCGACGACGAGAACTGGATGAAGCACACCGTCATCTCGGTGTCGGACAAGGGCGAGACGGCGATCGGCTACCGCCCGGTCCATCTCTACACCCTGACCGACGAGGTGCAGGTCTTCCCGCCCAAGGCCCGCGTCTACTGAGGCCCCGAGCGCAAAGGCAAGGATACGAACCATGGTCGAATTCAACCTGCCCGCCAATTCCAAGGTCGGCGTCGGCAAGACCATCAACGCCGCCAACGGCGCGAAGCGGGCCAAGACCTTCAAGATCTACCGCTGGGCTCCGGAAGACGGGCAGAACCCGCGGGTCGACACCTACGTCGTCGACCTCGACAAGTTCGGCCCGATGGTGCTGGACGCGATCATCTACATCAAGAACAACATCGACTCGACCCTGACCTTCCGGCGCTCCTGCCGCGAGGGCATCTGCGGGTCCTGCGCGATGAACATCGACGGCACCAACACGCTGGCCTGCCTCAAGGCCATCGAGGACGTGCCGGGCGACGTCAAGATCTACCCGCTGCCGCACATGCCGGTGGTCAAGGATCTCGTCCCCGACCTGAAGCACGTCTATGCCCAGCTCGCCTCGATCAAGCCGTGGCTGCAAACCCAGAGCCCGGCCCCGAGCCGCGAGCGGCTGCAATCGCCGGAGGACCGCGCCAAGCTGGACGGCCTCTACGAGTGCATCCTGTGCTTCTGCTGCTCGACCGCCTGCCCCAGCTACTGGTGGAACGGCGACCGCTACCTCGGCCCGTCGATCCTGCTCCAGGCCTACCGCTGGATCGTCGACAGCCGTGACGAGATGACCGGCGAGCGGCTCGACAACCTCGAGGATCCGTTCCGCCTGTACCGCTGCCACACCATCATGAACTGCACCAAGGCGTGCCCGAAGGGCCTGAACCCGGCCAAGGCCATCGCCGAGATCAAGAAGCTGATGGTCGTGCGCCGCTGATCGGCACGGCCTCCGGCCCAGGCAACGCGAGGCGCCCCCCGGCGGGGGCGCCTCGTTTCATTTGGGGGCAGCGGCCGGGGTGGCCGTCCCGCGGTCAGGCGAAGTCGGGGTCGGTCGGACGCGACGGCGGCAGGTCGGCGTTCGGGGGAAGCGGCGCCCCGCGGTCCTGCGGCCCGGGGGTGGGCAGGTCCGGGTTGTCGGTCACCGGCGTCGGGGCCGGCGCGTCCTCCTGCGGCCCCGGCTGGGGACGGGCAGGGGCCGCGCGCAACGGCTGCGGACGGGGTGTCGGGGAAATCCAGCCCATGTCTCGGACCCTCCTGGCGGTGTGCGATGGGACTCTCAACCATCCAGATGGCCTGTCCGCGCCGGTCTGCCGACGGCGATGAGGGGGTATGCTGTTCGGGAGGGCCGGCCCACCCCCCGGGAATTCATCCCGCTCCGCACCGCCCCGCCGCCTTGCCCCGCGGCCGGTTCCGGTCCACCATCCTTGGTGGTCCGGCGGACCCGGTGGGGCTGGCGGCGTGACGGAGGGGAGACACCATGGAATTCCGCGAGCGGCGCCGCATGATCCAGCTCATCCGCACCAGCCACGACGACGGGCGCAAGCGCGCGCGGCCGAAGGTGGTCGGCCGGATCGACAAGGCGGCGCCGGCCATCACCGACGCGCTGCGGGCCTCCTGCACGCCGGACGAACTGCGCGACATCGCCGCCTATCTGGCCAGCCGGCAGGCGGCGCGGCGCGCGGCGGCGTCGGGGGAGGGGACGGACTCCCTGCCCGCCCGGATGGTGGAGGCCGCGGCCTATTTCCGCAGCCACGGCGACGAGGAGGCGCGCGCCTTCGCCGCCGAGATCCGGGCCGCCTGGCGGCTTCTGAAGGACGCCATGCGCGAGGCTGGCTTCACCAAGGGCAAGCTGGCCAAGGCGGGGCGGACAGCGGGCGGTCTGGCGGCGGAGGACGGTCCGGCGGCGGAGGCCGCACCCGTGGCGGAGGCCGCACCCGCGGCGGAGGCCGCATCCCCGGCGGTGGACGCACCGCCTGCGGCGCGGCCGGGGAGGGCGCCGGGGACCACCAGGC
>JAEZHQ010000132.1 GCA_023416455.1 Pseudomonadota bacterium
GGGTCGGTCTCGACGAACAGGTCCGGCGCCACCAGGGGCTCGCGGGCGGTGACCTCGACCTCCAGCGCGCCGCCGCCGGCGCGCACCGCAGCGATGCCCAGCCCGGCGGCGCGGCCGTCGCCCGGCACCTGGGCGCGGGCGCGGGCGATGGCGTTCGCCCCCGCCCCCGGGGCCGCCGGCCCGGCCGGGATGGACAGGTCCAGCCGCACCGTCTGGGGAATGCAGATGGTGGAGCACACCAGCAGCTCGGCGTTCAGCGCCAGATCCATCGGCCGTCCCGGCTCGGCCGGGACCGCGGTGATCGGGAACAGCACCTCGGCGTCGTAGCCCGCCGTCTCGAATCCCAGGACCGAGAAGCGGTGGGGCGCCGGATAGTCCAGCGCCGCCTCCTTCAGGTTGGCCGAGCCGGCCCAGTCGAGCCGGGGCGGGAAGCCGGCATCGCCCGGCGAGCGCCAGTAGGTCTTCCAGCCCGTCTCCAGCCGCAGTTCCAGCCCCAGCGGCAAGGCCGCCAGATCGCCCGTGCCGGCCACCGCCGAGACGAGACGGGCCTCCACCGGGCCGGCCTTGGTCCAGGCCGCCGGCTCCGCCCTACCCGTTCCGGGTATGGCCAGGGCCAGGATGGCGACAACCAGCGAGGCAAACCTTTTCATCGCTCGGACTGTTCTCATATGAATAGGGAAACGGCCGCAGGCCGGAGCTATAGTGGATGACAAAGCTTGGCCCGTCCTGTCAAACTCGGGCGAAGACGGTCGCGGATGCCGCCCGCTACGGGCGTGCCCGCCCCCGGACACAAGGATAAACGCCCATGCGGCATCTGACCAAGTCCTCGGACTATCTGACCGGCCAGCTGCTCATCGCCATGCCGGGGATGATGGATCCGCGCTTCCAGCGCACCGTCATCTATATGTGCGCTCACAACGAGGACGGCGCCATGGGTCTCGTCGTGAATCGGCTGTTCGGATCGATCACCTTCGAGGATCTGCTCGAACAGCTCGACATGGAGATCCCGAACCCGGCCAGCAACATGCCCGTGCATTATGGCGGCCCCGTGGAATCGGGGCGCGGCTTCGTGCTGCATTCGACCGATTATGTGCGCGAAGGGACCCTGGTGGTGGACGACGACGTGGCGCTCACCGCCACCATCGACATTCTGCGGGCGATTTCCGAGGAGCGCGGCCCCCGCCGCAACATCCTGCTGCTGGGCTATGCGGGCTGGGGTCCGGGCCAGCTCGACGCCGAAATCCAGGCGAACGGCTGGCTGAACGTCCCGTGCGACGAGTCCCTCCTGTTCGACCCGGACCTCGAGACCAAGTGGGAACGCTCCATCGCCAAGCTCGGCGTCAGCCTCTCCACGCTGTCGGGCCAGGCGGGCCACGCCTGACCGGCGGGCGCAGGGAATGCCCCGCGCCGCTCCCCGCCCCTCCGGCGCGGGGGGCCGGGGCGCGGTGGGAAGCGGCCGGCCCTCAAGCCCCGGCGGTGGCCAGCGCCAGGGCGAGGCCGCGCGCCTGCATCAGTTCGGCGCAGCGCTCGACCAGCCGGTCGCCCGCATAGACCGCCCAGCCGCTCTGGAAACCGGCCTGCTCGTACTGGAGTTCGACACGTCGGCCGCCCAGCTCGACGGCGTAGGAATAGGAATTTTCTTGCGTCCAAATGGGCTTCGCAGACATTTCCGCCTCGTTGCTGCGTTGCATTCTGACGGAAGAGTGCGCCCGACCCGTTAAGCATGGGTTAAGCGCAGCGGCGCCCGCCCGGCCGAAATGGTGGTAGCCGCGCTGGAGTTTCGTGCGTTTAATCCGAAACGCACGAAACTCCAGGCCCTTGTTCTGCGAGCGGATTCACGCTTCAAATCGATTCCGATTTTACGCGATCCGCTCTATGGGCGGCGCCCGCTCAGCCGCGCCATTCCTCGCGCAGCACGGCGTAGAGCACATGGTCGCGCCACGCGCCGTCGATGCGCAGGTAGCCCCGCGCGTAGCCTTCGTGGGTGAAGCCGACCTTCTCCAGCAGGCCGCGGCTGGCCGTGTTGGTCGGCAGGCAGGCCGCCTCGACCCGGTGCAGGCCGAGCTGCCCGAAGGCGAAGTCCACCACCAGCCGCGTGGCGCCGGAAATGTAGCCGCGCCGGGCGTGGGCCTGCCCGACCCAGTAGCCGAGCGTGGCCATCTGCGCCACGCCGCGGCGCAGGTTGGTCAGCCCCAGCCCGCCCACAAGCGTGTCGGTGGCGCGGTCGAAGACCAGGAAGCTGTAGCCCTCGTCGTCGCGCCACTCCTGGGCCTGGCGGCGCAGCCGGCGGCCGAAGGCGGAGCGGGTCAGGGCATCGGCCGGCCAGGTCGGCTCCCACGGGGTCAGGAAAGCGCGCGATTCCGCCCGCAGATCGGCCCATTCCCGCCAGTCGCGGAGCAGCGGCGGGCGGATGTAGCAGACCGGCCCGTCAAGGCGCACCGCCGGGGGACTGATGAGGCCGCTGCCCAGCAGGCGGATCATCGGAGCTTCCTCTTAGGCTGTTTCGAAAGGATCAGGCGCTGGATGCTCCCCACGACCGGCCTTCCTGCCCCAACGAACGGCCGTGCCGGGACATGCCTCATCCGAAAGGCCGCTACGCCAGGCGGGCCATGATCCGATCGTACTCCTCAAGCCGGCCGATGGGACCGAGGGCGGCCACCGTCGGCCGGCTCGCCCGCAGGCGCCGGGCGACGCGGATCACCGCGTCGCGGTCGACGGCGCCGATGCGGCGGACGACCTCCTCCACCGGGATCGGGCGCCCGTAGGCCAGGAGCTGCTGGCCGAGCTGCTCGCAGCGCGACATGGAGCTTTCCAGCGCCATCAGCGTGCCGGCGCGCAGCTGGGCGGCGGCACGGGCCACCTCGTCCGCGGTGACGTCCTCGGCGACCTTGCACAGCTCGTCGCAGACGACGGGGACCAGCTCCGCCACCTCCTCCTCGCCGGTGCCGGCGTAGACCCCGAACAGGCCGCCGTCGCGGTAGCCGCCGGTGAAGGTGTAGATGGAGTAGACCAGCCCGCGCTTTTCCCGCACCTCCTGGAAGAGGCGGGAGGACATGCCGCCGCCGAGCAGGGTCGACAGGACCGAATGGGCGTAATAGTCCGGGTCGTGCACCCCGACCCCGTCGAATCCGAGGACGAGGTGCATCTGCTCCAGGTCGCGCGCCTCGCGGTAGTCGCCGCCGGTGTAGCGGGCGGTCTCCGCCTCCGGAACGGGGCGGTCGGGCAGACCGGAGAAGGCCGCCTGCGCCATGTCGACGAGGCGGTCGTGGTCGATGCGGCCGGCGGCGGCCAGCACGATCCCGGGGGCGCCGTAATGACCCTCGATGTAATCGACCAGGGTGGCGCGCGGCAGGCTGCCGACGATCTCGGCCGAGCCCAGGACCGGGCGCCCCAGCGCCTGGCCCGGATAGGCGGTGGCCTGGAAATGGTCGAAGATGATGTCGTCGGGGGTATCGGCCGACTGGCCGATCTCCTGGAGCACCACCGTGCGCTCGCGCACCAGCTCCTCCTCCTCGAGGACGGAGTTCTGGAGCATGTCGGCGATGAGGTCGAGGGCGAGGCCGGTGTCCTCGTGCAGCACCTTGGCGTAATAGGCGGTCTGCTCGCGGGTGGTGTAGGCGTTGAGCTGGCCGCCGACGTTCTCGATCTCCTCGGAGATGCGGAAGGCCGAACGGCGCTCGGTGCCCTTGAACAGCATGTGCTCGACGAGATGGGCGACGCCGTTGACGCTGGCCCTCTCGTTGCGGGTTCCCACGCCGACCCAGCAGCCGAGCGACACAGACTGCACGTCGGGCATGGAGTCGGTCGCGACGCGCAGCCCGTTCGGCAGCGTGGTCACGCGGATGGTCATGCGGCCTCCTTGGCGGCGCGGGCGCGTGCGGCGACGAAGGACTGGACGGCGGCCAGGTCGTTGGGCAGCCCGGTCAGGCGCTCCTCGCGCACGTACAGGTCGGACAGGCGCGGCGGCAGTTCCGGCCGGCGGCCGGTCGCCTTCTCCACCGCGTCGGGGAACTTGGCGGGATGCGCGGTGGCCAGGACGACCATGGCGACGTCGGGGTCGACCGCCGCGGCGGCGGCGCTGGCCACCCCCACCGCGGTGTGCGGGTCGATGGCGTAGCCGCATTCGCCCCACACCCGCTCGACGGTGGCCATGGTGGCGGCCTCGTCCACCCGGTGGCCGGCGAAGACGCCGAGCGCCGCGGCGAGCTGGGCGTCGGTCACGGCGAAGCGCCCTTCCGCCCGGAAGCGGTCCATGGCCGCCCGCACGGCCGCACCGTCGCGGCCCAGCAGATCGAACAGGAGCCGCTCGAAGTTGGAGGAGATCTGGATGTCCATGCTGGGGCTTAATGTGGGCACGACCGGCGCGGCGGACATGGTGCCGCTGGCAAAAAAGCGCGCCAGGATGTCGTTGGAGTTGGATCCCACGACCAGCGCCTCCACCGGCAGTCCCATCGCCCGCGCGCCATAGGCGGCGTAGACGTTGCCGAAGTTGCCGGTCGGCACGGTGAAGGCGACCTTGCGGTCGGGCGCCCCCAGCGCCACCGCGGCGGCGAAGTAATAGACGATCTGGGCCATGATCCGCGCCCAGTTGATGGAATTCACCGCCGACAGCCCCATCCGGTCGCGGAAGGCGGCGTCGTTGAACATCGCCTTCACCAGATCCTGGCAATCGTCGAAGGTGCCCTCAAGCGCGATGTTGTGCACGTTGTCCGACAGGACGGTGGTCATCTGGCGGCGCTGCACCTCCGAGGTGCGGCCCCTGGGGTGCAGGATGAAGATGTCCACGTTGCGGCGGTCGCGGCACGCCTCGATGGCCGCCGATCCGGTGTCGCCGGAGGTGGCGCCGACGATGGTCACGCGCTCGCCCCTTTTCGCCAGCACATGGTCGAAGAGGCGGCCGAGAAGCTGGAGCGCCACGTCCTTGAAGGCGAGCGTCGGGCCATGGAACAGCTCCAGCACCCAGGTCCGCTGGTCGAGCTGGACCAGCGGCGCGACGGCGGCGTGGTCGAAGTCGGCGTAGGCGTCCCGCAGGATGGCCCGGAACTCGTCCTCGGCGATGGCCCCGCCCAGGAAGGGCAGCATCACCCGCAAAGCGATCTCGGTGTAGGGAAGGCCGCGGAGCGCGCGGATGTCGTCGGCCGTGAACTGCGGCCAAGCCTGCGGCACGTAGAGGCCGCCGTCGCGCGCAAGGCCGGCCAGCAGGACGTCTTCGAAACCCAGGACCGGGGCCTGGCCCCGCGTGCTGACGTATTGCACCGCACACACTCCACAACCGTGAGACCCAAACCGGACGGACGCCCGCCCCCGGCACGCGGGGCGGCCCGGCGGACGAGGGCATAGTTAGCCGCTGCCCCCCTCCCGCGCAAGCGGCGGCTGTCCCTCCGCCGTGCCGGGGCCGGCGGCGGCTCCCGGCTCATGCGCCCAAGTAGCGGGTTTCCAGATGGCGCCTGAACAGCGCGGCGTCGAGCGGCCGGCCGGTGGCGGCCTCCAGCAGATCGTCGGCCGAGGCGTGGAGGCAGCCGGTGCCGTGCACGTTGGCCCGCAGCCAGCCCACCAGCGGGCCGAGGTCGCCGCGGGCGAGCGCCGGGCGGAGGTCCGGGTCGGCGCGGCCGGCGGCGTCGAAGAGCTGGGCGGCGGTCATGGCGCCCAGCGTGTAGCTGGGGAAGTAGCCCCAGCCGCCGGATGGCCAGTGAATGTCCTGGAGGCAGCCGCGGCGGTCGTCGGGCGGCACCACCCCGACCAGCCGCGCCATCCCCTCGTTCCAGGCCCCCGGCAGATCCTCCAGCGCGAGGTCGCCGGCCACCATCGCCTTTTCCAGGCGGTAGCGCAGGATGACGTGGGCCGGGTAGGTCACCTCGTCGGCGTCGACACGGATGAAACCGCGCTCCACCCGGGCGTAGAGGCGGCGCAGGTTGTCCGCCTCCCAGGCCGGGCCGCTGCCGCCGAACGCCTCGCGGGCCAGCGGGGCCAGGAAGGACAGGAACTCCGGCGAACGGCAGGCCTGCATCTCCACGATCAGCGACTGGCTCTCGTGCACCGCCATGCCGCGGGCCAGACCGACCGGCTGGTGCAGCCAGCGGCGCGGCCGGCCCTGCTCGTAGAGCGCGTGCCCGGTCTCGTGCAGGACGCCCATCAGGGCGCGCGTGAAGTCGGCCTCGTCGTAGCGCGTGGTGATGCGCACGTCGTCGGTCGCCCCGCCGCAGAAAGGATGCAGGGAGACGTCGAGCCGCCCGCGCCCGAAATCGAAGCCGGCCAGCGCCATCAGCCGCTCGCCCAGCGCCTTTTGCGCCGCTTCCGGGAACGGCCCCTCGGGCCGGTCCGGCGCCGGGTCGCGGGCCTGGCGCTCCAGGACGCGCTCGGTCAGATCGGGCAGGAAGGCGGCGAGATCGTCGAACAGGGGGTCGATGCGCGCCGCGCGGGCGCCCGGGTCGTGCTCGTCGAGCAGCGTGTCGTAGGGCTCCAGCCCCATCGCCGCGGCCTTGGCGGCGGCGCTCTCGCGGACGCAGCGCAGCACCTCCTTCAAGGAGGGCAGCAGTTGGGCGTAGTCGCTCTCCGCCCGCGCCGTGCGCCACGCCATGTCGCAGACCGACACCGCCTTGCTGGTCGCCTCCACCAGGTCGGCGGGCACGGCGGTGGCGTGGCGGTGGCTGCGCCGCATCTCGCGCAGGTTCGCCGCCTGCCAGGCGTCCAGGCCGGGCTCGGCCTCGGCCTCGGCCTCCGCCTGCTCCAGCCACTCCCCGACCCGCGGGTCGGTCATCAGCTCGTGGGCCAGCACCGACAGCGTGGCGGTCTGCTCGGCCCGGCCGTCGTTGGCCCCCGTCGGCATCATGGTCTGGGTGTCCCAGCCGAGGATGCCCAGCGCGTCCCCGATGGCGGCGATGCGGGCGAAGCGGCGTTCAAGGTCCCGGTAGGCGGTGCTGGGGCGTCCACTCATGGTGCGGGCTCGATCCGGCGTCGTTGCGACAGGACGAAGATGACGATCAGCGTCGCCGCAAGGCTATACCAGGTGATCGCGTATTGCAGATGGTTGTTGGGCAGCTCCACCCGCGGCGGGATGCCCTCCGGCAGGGTGCCGGCGGCGGGTGTGGCGGCCGGCAGCGCCTCCACCACCAGCGGCGCCACGGCGGCCAGCCCGGCGGCGGCGGCCATGGCCGGCGGGTCGACGCGCATCCAGGTCTCGGCGCCCGGCCGGTTGCCCGGCTGGAGCCAGCCGGCCGGCTGCGGCAGGCGGGCGATGCCGGCGACGGTCACGACGCCCTCCGTCCGGCTTTCCGGCCGTGTCGCCGGATCGCCCCGGTCCATGGGGACGAAACCCCGGTTGACCAGCACCGGGGCGCTTCCGGGCAGGTCGGTGCGCTCCAGCGGGGTCACCAGCTCGTAGCCCACCCGCCCCTGCCGGGGCCGGGCCACGAGGCGCATCTCCTTGTCGTGAAGAAAGCGCCCGGTGACGGTCACCGGGCGGAACTCGAAGCCGGCCGGATCCCCGACGGCGGCCGGCAGGACCACCGGGGGCGCCGCCGCCCGCGTCTCGACCCGCTCGATCAGCTCGGCCTTCCAGGCCATGCGCTGCACCTGCCAGGTGCCCAGCCCGAGCATGACCAGGACCGCCGGAACGGTGACCAGCGTGGCCGCCAGCGTCGGGCGGAAGCGCCGGGAGGCGGCCGGGGCGGTGGGCGGGGCGGCGGGCATCATGGGCCGTCCCCTCCCTCCAGCTCGTCGCGGCGGTGGCGGTACTGGAGGGCGACCACATAGGCCTTGGCCGGGCGCAGCATGCCGAGCGCCAGCCCCAGAATGACGATGCTCCAGACGATGGCGTGCAGCCACAGGGGCCATTCCACCGCCATCGACACCCACAGCGCCACGGGGACCACCAGGAATCCCAGGATGAAGATCAGGAAGACCGCCGGGCCGTCGCCGCTGTCATGGCGGTGCAGATCGAGACCGCAGACCGCGCACCGCTCGTTGACGGTGAGGTAGCCCTTGAACAGCTTGCCGCGGCCGCAACGCGGGCATGCGCAACGCATGCCCGCGACCAGGGGAGAGACGTTGGGGTAATAGGCGCTCAATGGCCGTGCGCTCCTCCCGCCGAGCCCCACCAGTAGATCGACACGAACAGGAACAGCCAAACCACGTCGACGAAGTGCCAGTACCAGGCCGCCGCCTCGAAGCCGAAGTGGCTGCGCGGGGTGAAATGGCCCTTCAGGGCGCGCATCCAGCAGACGAAGAGGAAGATCGTCCCGACGATGACGTGGAAGCCGTGGAAGCCCGTCGCCATGTAGAAGGTCGAGGGGTAGATGCCGTCGGTGAAGCCGAAGCTGGCGTGGCTGTACTCCCAGACCTGGAAGAAGCTGAACATCACGCCCAGCAGGACCGTCAGGCCCAGCGCCCGGGAGGCGTCCCGGTTGTTGCCCTCCAGGATGGCGTGGTGCGCCCAGGTGACGGTCACGCCCGACAAAAGCAGGATGAGCGTCATCATGAAGGGCAGATGGAAGGGGTCGAAGGTCTGGATGCCCGGCGGCGGCCACACCCCCGCCGGGTTGCCGGTGGCCACCTTCGGGAACAGGGCGGCGTCGTAGAAGGCCCAGAAGAAGGCGGCGAAGAACATCACCTCCGACGCGATGAACAGCGACATGCCGTAGCGCAGGCCGATCTTCACCACCGGTGTGTGCGCCTTCTCGCGCACCGACTCCCGGATGACGTCGCGCCACCAGCCGAACATGACGCCGAGGACGGACAGGAAACCGGCGGCCAGCAGGAGCCAGCCGCCATCATGCATGTAGATGACCGCCCCCAGGGCCAGCAGGCCGCCGGCGAAGGCGCCCAGCAGCGGCCAGGGGCTCGGCTTCACCAGATGGTAGGGGTGAGGGATGCCGCCCTCTCCGGCGCCGTGCGCGGAAGCGGGCGGTTGCGGCAGGTGCCCGTGCGTGATGTCGGCCATCGTTTCTTTCCAACCCTGTCTTGTTCAGTTCGTCGCGGTCGCGCTGGGCGCCGCCGGATTGCTGCTGCCTTGCCGCCGGTCCCCGCCCGGCGGGTGGCTGGCCTGCTGGGCCAGGACCGCGCCCTCGTCCTTGGCGCGGAAGAAGGTGTAGGACAGCGTGATGGTGGTCACGTCCTCCATGGCCGGGTCGTCGGCGAGCGCCGGATCGACGAAGAAGGCCACGGGCATGTCCACCGACTGCCCCGGTTCCAGGACCTGCTCGGTGAAGCAGAAGCACTCGATCTTGTTGAAGTAGCGCCCGGCCTTGTCCGGGGTGACGTTGAAGGTGGCGGTGCCGACGGTCGGCTGCGCCGCCCGGTTCTCCGCCCGGTAGGCGGCCAGCCCGGTCTCGCCCAGCCGCACCCGCAGCGCCGTCTGCTCCGGCCGGAAGGACCAGGGAAGCGCGGTGTTGACGTCGGCGTTGAAGCGGACGGTGACGGTCCGCCCGCCGGTCACGCCGGGGGCGGCCTCGGCCCGCTGGGTGGTCCCGCCGAAGCCGGTCACCTGGCAGAACAGCGAATAGAGCGGCACCGACGCATAGGCCAGCCCGACCATCCCGGCCACCACGCCGAACAGGGAGACCAGCAGCTTGCGGTTTCGCCGCCGGAGCGTGTCGTCCATGTCGCGGTCCGCCATCTCAGTGCCCGCCCATCTCAGTGCCCGCCCATGCGCACGATGGTGATGACGTAGAACAGCACCACCAGCGCGACCAGCGCGGCCAGCACGGCGTAGTTGCGCCCGCGCAGGCGCTTGCGGCGTTCGCGTTCGGCATCGTCCATGACGGTCATGCCCCACCTCCCAGAGCCAGCCGCTCGCCGATCAGCAGGGCGAACAGCAAGAACAGATAAAGGATCGAGAAGCCGAACATCTGCTTGGCCGGCCGGTCGTCGGTGGCGCGCAGCACGCGCAGCGCGCACAGGACGAACAGCAGCCCCAGCACGCAGGCCCCGGCCAGGTAGGCGTAGCCCGCGATTCCGGCAAAGAAGGGCGCGACCGCCACCGGCAGAAGCACCACGGTGTAGACCAGCATCTGGCGCTTGGTCGCCTGGGCTCCCGCCACCACCGGCATCATCGGCACGCCGGCCCGCGCGTAGTCGCCGTTGCGGAACAGGGCGAGCGCCCAGAAATGCGGCGGCGTCCACAGGAAGATCAGCAGGAACAGCAGGATGGAGGGCAGCTCCACGCCACCCGTCACGGCCGCCCAGCCGATCATCGGCGGGAAGGCGCCGGCCGCACCGCCGATGACGATGTTCTGCGGCGTGCGACGCTTCAGCCACATAGTGTAGATGAAGACGTAGAAGCCGACGGTGAGCGCCAGGAGCGCCGCCGCCACCCAGTTGACCGCAAGCCCCATCACCACCACCGAGGCGGCGGCCAGGATCACCCCGAAGGCCAGCGCCTCGCCGGCCTCCACCCGCCCCGACGGGATGGGGCGGCCGGCGGTGCGGCTCATCACCGCGTCGATGTCGCGGTCGTACCACATGTTGATGGCGCCCGAGGCGCCGGCGGCGACCGCGATGCACAGCACCGCCACCGCCGCCAGCACCGGGTGCAGATGCCCGGGCGCGACGACCAGGCCGGCGATGCCCGTGAACACCACCAGCGACATCACCCGCGGCTTCAGAAGCTCGATGAAGTCGCCGGCCCTGGCCCCGGAGGCCGGCTGCCCCAGAAGCGTCTGTCCCAGAACCTGCTGTGAACTCAGGTCCGTCATGTATGCCCCCTCCCCCCGCCGGCCGGACGGGCGCAGCCGCCCGGCCTTCGCGGTCATGGTCTTGCCGTCCCCTTGCGGACCCCGCGCTCCCCGGCCGGGGAACGCGGGGACCCGGTCATTTCACCCGCGGCAGCGTCTCGAACGCGTGGAAGGGCGGCGGCGAGCTGACGGTCCATTCCAGGGTACCGGCCTGCGGCCCCCAGTAGGCATCGCCCACCTTGGCGCCGCGCGTCAGCGTCCACCAGGCGATCCAGACGAACAACAGCGTGGCGCCAAAAGAGATATAGGCGCCGAGGGAGGAAATCATATTCCAGCCCGCATAGGCGTCCGGATAGTCCGGGATGCGCCGCGGCATGCCCGCCAGGCCGAGGAAATGCTGGGGGAAGAACAGCAGGTTGACGCCGACGAAGGTCAGCCAGAAATGCACCTTGCCCCAGAATTCCGGGTACTGGCGCCCCGACATCTTGCCGATCCAGTAGTACCAGCCGGCGAAGATGGAGAAGACCGCGCCCAGCGACAGCACATAGTGGAAGTGCGCGACGACGTAATAGGTGTCGTGCAGCACGTTGTCGAGGCCGCCGTTGGCCAGCACCACGCCGGTCACGCCGCCGACGGTGAACAGGAAGATGAAGCCGATGGACCACAGCATCGGAGTCTTGAACTCGATGGAGCCGCCCCACATGGTGGCGATCCAGGAGAAGATCTTCACGCCGGTGGGCACCGCGATGATCATGGTGGCGGCGGTGAAATAGGCCTTGGTGTTGACGTCCAGCCCGACCGTGTACATGTGGTGCGCCCACACCACGAAGCCGACCACGCCGATGGCGACCATGGCGTAGGCCATGCCGAGATAGCCGAACACCGGCTTCTTGGAGAAGGTCGAGACGATGTGGCTGATGATGCCGAAGGCCGGCAGGATCATGATGTAGACTTCGGGGTGGCCGAAGAACCAGAACAGGTGCTGGAACAGCAGCGGGTCGCCGCCGCCCTCCGGGTTGAAGAAGGAGGAGCCGAAGTTGCGGTCGGTCAGCAGCATGGTGATGGCGCCGCCCAGAACCGGCACCGCCAGCAGCAGCAGGAAAGCGGTGACCAGCATCGCCCACACGAACAGCGGCATCTTGTGCAGCGTCATGCCGGGGGCGCGCATGTTGAAGATGGTGGTGATGAAGTTCACCGCGCCCAGGATCGACGAGGCGCCGGCCAGGTGCAGGGCGAAGATCGCCATGTCCACCGAAGGGCCGCTCTGGCCCAGCGTCGAGGACAAGGGCGGGTAGACCGTCCAGCCGGTGCCGGCGCCCTGGCCCACGAAGGCCGAGCCCAGGAGCAGCAGGAAGGCCGGGACCAGCAGCCAGAAGCTGATGTTGTTCATGCGCGGGAAGGCCATGTCGGGCGAGCCGATCATGAGCGGGACGAACCAGTTGCCGAAGCCGCCGATCAGCGCCGGCATGACCACGAAGAACACCATGATCAGGCCGTGCGCGGTGAGAATCGCGTTCCAGGCCTGGCCGTCGGCCACGACGCTGAGGCCGGGGCTTTGCAGCTCGGCGCGGATGATGGCGGAAAAGACCAGCCCGGCGATGCCCGCCGCCACCGCGAAGAACAGGTAGAGGGTGCCGATGTCCTTGTGGTTGGTGGAAAACAGCCAGCGCTGGACGAAGCTGTGCGGGGGGCCGTGTGCGTCGTCGTGCCCGGCGGCGGGTTGGAGTGGTTCGGCCATGGCGGACCTCGCTGATGCTGGACGTGGCCTGGAACGGATGCTCGGGAGGGCGCGGATCCGGCGGTTATGGGGCGGCGGCGACCTCGGTCGGCGGTGCCGCCCTGCCGGCGAAGCGGGCCTTGGCCTCCTCGACCCAGGCGGCGAAGCGCTCCTTCGACACCGCTTCGACCGCGATGGGCATGTAGCCGTGGCCGGTGCCGCAGATCTCGGAGCACTGGCCGTAATAGACACCCTCCCGGTCGATCCGCACCCAGGACTCGTGCAGGCGGCCGGGGATGCCGTCCTCCTTCAGGCCGAAGGACGGCACCGCGAAGGAATGGATGACGTCGCCGCCGGTGACCAGCAGGCGGACCACCGTGTCCACCGGCAGGACCACGCGGTTGTCCACCTCCAGCAGGCGGCGCTGGCCGGGCTGGATCTGGTCCTCCGGGATCATGATGGAGGAGAAGGTGACGTTGCCGTGGTCGGGATACTCATAGTCCCAGTACCATTGGCGGCCGATGATCTTCAGCGTCATCTCGGCGTCGCGCGTGTGGTCGCCGAAATAGAGCAGGCGGAAGGACGGCACGGCGATCACCACCAGGACGATCACCGGCAGCACGGTCCAGACGACCTCGATCACCGTGTTGTGGGAGGCGCGCGAGGGCACCGGGTTCTTCGCCGCGTTGAAGCGGAAGGCGACGACGGCCAGCAGGACCAGCACCAGCAGGCAGATGGCGACCATGATCCAGACGAGAAAGTGATGGAACCAGTCCATCATCTCCATCACCGGCGACATCGGAAGCTGGTGCCAGATCTGCCAGTCGTGGGGCGCGCCGATCACCGGCAGCGCGGTCGCCGGCGGCGTCTCGCCGGGCGGTGTCGGCCCGGGCTGCTGCGCCCATGCCGCCGGGGCGATCCCCATGGCAAGCCCCACCAGGGCGGCCGTCAGCGCCGCCGCAACGCCCGTG
>JAEZHQ010000146.1 GCA_023416455.1 Pseudomonadota bacterium
GGTTCCGCCCGGGCCGGCGGCCGGGACGCCGCTGCCGCTCGACGACCGCAGCTGCCCGCGCCGCGAGGTCGCGGTGCTGGGCGAGGTGGACAGCGGCTACCGCCGGGACGAGGCTTGACCCCCGCCCCCGCCTGCCTATATCGAGGGCGCCTTCCCGTGGGGACGACCCCACCCGATGCACCGGGAATCCGGCGGGGACGACCTCGCCTTCCAGCCTCGTGGAGGTTCCCCATGGCCTGGGTCGTCCTGTTCGTCGCCGGCCTGCTGGAGGTCGGCTGGGCCGTCGGCCTGAAGGAAAGCGCCGGCTTCACCCGCCCCGTCCCCACCCTGTTCACCATCGCCTCGATGGTGGCCAGCCTCGCCCTGCTCGGGGTGGCGCTGAAGACCCTGCCGCTCGGCACCGCCTACGCGGTGTGGACGGGAATCGGCACGGTCGGCACGGTGCTGCTGGGCATGCTCCTTCATGGAGAGCCCGCCGACGTCCTGCGGCTCGCCTGCATCGGCCTGATCATGGCCGGCATCGTGGGGCTGAAGCTGATCACGCCCTGAGCAGTCCGGGCCGCCGGGCGAGCGCGGCGCGGGCGGCGTAGCCGAGCCCGCCCACCACCGCCAGTCCGGCGAGAAGGGCCAGCCCCCGGGCCGCCGGCCCGCTGACGGCGAGCGCCAAGGGCCGTTCCCGGTCGGTGAATCGCCCGTGCGTGCGGTGGCCGGTGCGAAGCGGCGCGAACAGGTTGTCGGGCCGGCCGGGGCGCTCCGGCTCGTCGGTCTGCTGGCCGTCGAAGGCGACCGCCGCCGCCCGGCGGTCGGCGAGGTCCGGCGCCGCCTGGGTCCCCAGGATCGCCTGGACGGTGGAGGCGCCGAGCCAGTGTTCCCGCCGAGGCCGCGCGGCGGCGGCGAGGATGGCGCGGCCGATCTCCTCCGGCCCGAAGATCGTCCCCACCGGCTTGGCCCGGCGCGGCATGTGGCTGCGCGCCCAGTCGAACTGGGGGGTGTTGACCGCGGGGAGATGAACCATGGTCAGCGCGACCCGGCTGCCGTCGTGGATAAGCTCGCAGCGCAGGCTGTCGATGAAGCCGCGGATGGCGCTCTTGGCGCCGCAATAGGCCGCCTGCAAGGGGATGGAGCGGTAGGCCAGGGCCGATCCCACCTGGAGGATGGTGCCGCGGTCGCGCGGCAGCATGTGGCGCAGCGCCGCCATGGTGCCGTGGACCGAGCCGAGATAGGTGACCTCGGTCACCCGCCGCAGCTCGTCCGGCGTCAGGTCGCGCACGCGGCCGAACACGGTGACCATGGCGTTGTTGACCCACAGGTCGATGGGGCCGAGGGTCCGTTCCACCGCGTCGGCCGCCGCGAAGACCGCGTCGGGATCGGCCACGTCGGCCGGCAGGACCAGCCCGCGCCCGCCGAGCCGCTCCACCTCCGCGCGGACCTCCTCCAGCGCCGTGCGCGAACGCGCGATGAGGCCGACCGCGGCCCCCTGTTCCCGGGCGAAGGCCAGCGCCACGGCGCGGCCGACTCCGGCGGAGGCTCCGGTGACGCAGACGACCGGACGGTGGGGGGGCATGGGCGGCCTCTTCGCGGATCGGGACGGGGTTTGCTGTCCCAACCCGCGGGGGGAAGCGCCGGTTCCTTACGGCGCCTCGACGATGGTGACGTCGTGGGTGATGGTGGCCGTGGCCCCCAGCATGATGGAGGCGGAACAGTACTTCTCCGCCGACAGCGCGATGGCGCGCTCCACCCTGGCCGGGTCGAGCCCGCGGCCGGTCACGGTGAAATGGACGTGGATGCGGGTGAACACCTTGGGGTCGGTGTCGGCCCGCTCGGCCTCGATCTCGGCGACGCAGCCGGTCACCGCCTGGCGGCCCTTCTCCAGGATCAGCACCACGTCGAAGGCGGAGCAGCCGCCCATGCCGAGCAGCAGCATCTCCATCGGGCGGACGCCGAGATTGCGCCCGCCGGCCTCCGGCGCGCCGTCCATCACCACGGCGTGCCCGCTGCCGGACTCGCCGACGAACATCTTGCCGTCCACCCACCTCACGCGCGCCTTCATGCCATTCCTCCTGATCCGGGACGGCCGAGGCTAGGGCGGTGGCGGCCGGCGCGCAAGACGCACGCTTTCGCGCCGCCGGACGCCGATCAATCCTCCCGATCAATCCTCCAGGGGGTGGCAGGGCTTGCAGGTGGTCGGCCAGGGCTCGCCCAGATCCTCCACCCAGCAGCACCAGGAGGCACCCTCCAGGCGGACGCAGCCGCCCCCGGCGAAATTCAGCACCACACCGCCCTCCACCGCCTCCAGCGACAGAAGCTCCAGGATTTGCCGGCGGTCCTTGAGGTCGATGTCCTTGATCTTGACGCCGTCCACCCCCTCGATGCGCACGCCGCAATGGGTGCGCTCGAAGGGGGCGAGGTGGTCGTCGTCGGCCGAGGGACCCTGCCGCGGCCGCCCGGCGCTCTCCCACTTGAAGCGGTTGAGCACCAGCACGAAGCGCCGCTCGTCCGGCAGGTAGCACATGTCGCCGATGGGAAGGATGGCGTCCTGGAGGCAGGCGGAGACGATCTTCAGGTCTTCCTCGTCCTCGGCGCGCAGTCGGATCGGCGTGTCGGTCATGGGCATCCCTCGGGCGTTGATCGGACGGGCGGCGTCGCGACGAGCGCTCAGTCGCCGTCCGCCCGGAGACGTTCGATGTCGGCGCCGCAAGCCGCCAGCTTCTCCTCCACCCGCTCGTACCCGCGGTCGAGGTGGTAGACACGGTTGACCGTCGTCTCCCCCTCCGCCGCCAAGCCGGCGAGCACCAGAGACACCGACGCACGGAGATCCGTCGCCATCACCGGCGCTCCGGTCAGACGCTCCACCCCGCGGACGAGGGCGGACGAACCGTGCACCGTGATGCGGGCTCCCATGCGCGTCAGCTCGGGCGCGTGCATGAACCTGTTCTCAAATATGGTCTCGGTGATCATGGCTGCACCCCTCGCCGTGCACATCAGCGCCATCATCTGGGCCTGAAGGTCGGTCGGGAAGCCGGGAAAGGGCTCGGTCATGACGTCCACGCCCTGCAACGCCCCGTTGGCCCGCGACACGCGGATGCCGTTCTCGATCTCCGTGAACGCCACGCCCGCCGGCGCCAGGGCCGTCACCGCCGCCTTGATCAGGTCGAGGCGCGTGTTGAGGATGTCCAGCGTCCCGCCGGTCATGGCGGCGGCCATGGCGTAGGTGCCCGTCTCGATGCGGTCCGGCACCACCATGTGCCGGGCCCCGTGCAGCCGGTCCACCCCCTCGATGGTGAGGCGGTCGGTGCCGATGCCGGTGATGCGCGCGCCCATCTTGACCAGGCACTCGGCGAGGTCGCTCACCTCCGGCTCGCGCGCGGCGTTGACCAGGACGGTGGTGCCGCGGGCGAGCGTGGCGGCCATCAGCAGATTCTCGGTGGCGCCCACCGAGACCTTGGGGAACACATGCTCCGCCCCGCGCAGGCCGCCCGGCGGCGCCTTGGCCACGATGTAGCCGTTCTCGATCCGGATCTCCGCGCCCATGGCCTCCAGGCCCTTGATGTGGAGGTCCACCGGACGGGCGCCGATGGCGCAGCCGCCGGGCAGCGACACCTTGGCCACGCCGCAGCGGGCCAGCAGCGGCCCCAGCACCAGCACGCTCGCCCGCATCTTGCGCACGAGGTCGTAGGGGGCGGTGGTGTTGGTGATGTCGCGGGCGGTGAAGGCGACCGCGCGGCCCGCGCATTCCCCGCCGGCCCCGGCCATGTGGATCGCCACGCCGTGCTGGAGCAGCAGGTTGCACAGGGTGTTGATGTCCGCGAGGATCGGCAGGTTGGTGAGCGTCAGCGTCTCGTCGCTGAGCAGCGCCGCCGTCATCAGCGGGAGGGCGGCGTTCTTGGCGCCGCCGACCGTGATGGAGCCGTGCAGCGGCCGGCCGCCGCGGATGCGGATCTTGTCCATGGGGTCGTCTTGTCCGGTGTGGAGGCGGGATGGCGGGATGGCGGAGCCCGGCGGCGGGTCACAGCCGGGGCAGCGTCACTCCCTTCTGGCCCATGTACTTGCCGGACTTGTCCGCGTAGGAGACCTCGCAGACGCCGTCCCCCTTGAGGAACAGGAACTGGCACAGGCCCTCGTTGGCGTAGACCTTCGCCGGCAGCGGCGTGGTGTTGGAGATCTCCAGCGTGACGTGGCCCTCCCATTCGGGCTCCAGCGGCGTCACGTTGACGATCAGGCCGCAGCGCGCGTAGGTGCTCTTGCCCAGGCAGATGACCAGCACGTCGCGCGGGATGCGGAAATACTCCACCGTGCGGGCCAGCGCGAAGCTGTTCGGCGGAATGATGCAGACCTCGGTCTTGCGGTCCACGAAGCTGCTGCCGTCGAACTCCTTGGGGTCGACGATGGCGTTGTCGACGTTGGTGAAGATCTTGAACTCGTCGGCCACCCGCGCGTCGTAGCCGTAGGAGGAGAGGCCGTAGGAGATCACGCCCTCGCGGCGCTGCTTCTCGACGAAAGGTTCGATCATGCCTTTGCTTACGGCCATCTCGCGGATCCAGCTGTCCGGCATGATACCCATCGTCGGGGTACTCCTCAGGTGATTTCGGGGTGGCATCCGCAAGGGGTTGTAGCGGAGCATGCGGGCATGCTCAAGGACAGGAAATGGGGCCGCCGCGCATCGCCGCGCCGGCGCCCCCGGGCGGACAAGCGATGCGAGCGAGGGACATGGACGAGAAGCAGGACGACGGGAACGGCATCCCCGGCACGACCCTTTCCCTGGCCGACCGGCTCGACCCGGCGGAGGCGGGGCTCCTCCACGACGGCCTGCGGGCCTACAACGAGCGCTTCGCCGGCCCCTACGACCGGCGCGACCTGATGGTCACCGCGCGCGACGCCGGCGGGACCCTGATCGGCGGGCTGACCGGCCTGACCAACTGGGAGTGGCTGTATGTGGACTATCTGTGGATCCGCGACGACCACCGGCGCGGCGGGCTGGGCTCGCGCCTGCTGAAGGCGGCGGAGGCGGAGGCGGTGCGCCGCGGCTGCCGCTGGTCGCGGCTCTACACCTACGACTTCCAGGCGCCGGGCTTCTATCCCCGGCAGGGCTACGAGGTCTGGGCCGAGCTGGACGGCTACCCGCCGGGGCACCGGCAGATCTGGTTCCGCAAGAGCCTCGCCGCCTGAAGGCCGGGGCCGCCGGCTTTCACACCGGCGGCCCTCGATGGAAGCGTCCGGGCGCGCCACCGGATCACACGCCGCCGGATCGCGCCGGCCGATCACTCCGGCGGATCGCCCTGCCGGCGCTGGCGCGCCTGCTCCTTGCGCTTGCGCAGATTCTCGCGCAGGCGGGCGGCGAGGCGTTCCTGGCGGCCGTCGCCGCGCGGGGCCGCGGGGGGCCGGGCCGCTTCCGGCGCGGCCGGCGTCTCGGTCGGGTCGTCGGTCATGCGGCGCTCGCGGCGAGCGGGGTCGCGGCGGCGCCGGCCCCCCAGCGCCTCAGCCAGGCCTGGAACATCAGGACGCTCCACAGGGAATGCTGGTGGTTGCGGATCCCGGCCCGATGCTCGTCCCAGCGGGCGCGGATCGGGACCGGGTCGAGGAAGCCCTCGGCGCGAAGCCGGCCCTCGTCCAGCAGATCCTCCGCCCAGTCGCGCAGCGGGCCGCGCAGCCAGCGGTCGATGGGCACGGCGAAGCCGGACTTGGGGCGGTCGGTCAGCGCCGGCGGGACATGGCGGTGCAGCACCTGGCGCAGCAGCCACTTGCCCGTGCCGTCGCGGATCTTCTGCGACGGCGGCAGGCGCCAGGCGAACTCCACCACCCGGTGGTCGAGCAGGGGCACGCGCGCCTCCAGCGACACGCCCATGCTGGCCCGGTCCACCTTGGCCAGGATGTCGTCGGGCAGGTAGGTCACCGAATCCAGATACTGCATGCGCTCGACGAAGTCGGCGGCGGTGGCGGCGGCCCGCCCGTCCCACAGCGCCCCGCGCGGCTCGCGCCCGCCGCGGACCACGGCGTCGGGCTCCTCCCACTGGCTGACCAGCCGGCGGTAGAGCGCGTCCGGGTCGGCGGCCCCCAGCACGCCGGCCAGCTTGTGCAGCTTGTCGCCCGGCTGGCGCGGCCGGCGGGAGTCCGGCAGGAGCGCGAACAGCGCGTCCCAGCGCTGTGGCCGCACCGCCCGGATCAGCCCGGCGGCGCCCCGGCGCAGCCCGGCCGGCAGCGGCCCCAGGCGCCGCCACAGCGCCGCCCCCCAGAGATAGCGGTTGTAGCCGGCGAACAGCTCGTCCCCGCCGTCGCCCGACAGCGCCACGGTGACCGAGCGCCGGGTCATCGCCGACACCAGCACCGTCGGGATCTGCGAGCTGTCGGCGAAGGGCTCGTCATACCAGTCGGGCAGCCGGGCGATGGTGTCCAGCGCCTCGCCGGGGCGCAGCCGCAGCTCGCTGTGGTCGGTGCCGAGATGGGCGGCGACGGCGCGGGCGTCGGCGGACTCGTCGTAGCCGCCCTCGTCGAAGCCGATGGTGAAGGTCTTCACCGGGCGGCTGCTGCGCGCCTGCATCAGCGCCACCACGGTGGAGCTGTCGATCCCCCCGGACAGGAAGGCGCCGAGCGGCACGTCGGCGACCATCTGCCGGCCGACGGCGTCGCCGAGAAGCGCCTCCAGCGCGTCGGCGGCCTCGCCGTCGGAGAGCGGCCGGCGGGCGGCGATGCCGGCGCGGACGGTCCCGGCCATGTCCCAATAGACCGTGCGCTCCGGCTCCCGGCCGGGGCGCAGCGTCAGGATGGTCCCGGGCTCCAGCTTCGAGACGCCCTGGTAGATGCTGTGCGGGGCCGGGACGTAGCTGAAGCGCAGGTAGGCGGCCAGCGCGTCGCGGTCGACCGCCGCCGTGAAGGCGGGATGGGCGCGCAGCGCCTTGGGCTGCGATCCGAACAGCAGGGCGCCGCCCATGCGCCCCCAGTAGAGCGGCTTCACGCCGAGCGGGTCGCGGACGAGGTGCAGCGCCCGGTCCCGCCGGTCCCACAGGGCGAAGGCGAAGATGCCGACAAGGCGCCGCACCGCCCGCTCCACCCCCCAGGCGGCGCAGGCTTCCAGCAGCACCTCGCTGTCGGACTGGCCGCGGAAGGCGTGGCCGGCCCCCTCCAGCTCGGCGCGCAGCTCCCGGAAATTGTAGATCTCGCCGTTGTAGACGATCACCCAGCGCCCGTCGGCCGAGACCATCGGCTGGCGGCCCAGCGGCGACAGGTCGACGATGGCGAGGCGGCGGTGGCCCAGCGCGACCCCGGCGGCCTCGTCCACCCAGACGCCCTCGCCGTCGGGGCCGCGGTGGGCCAGGCTGTCGGCCATGCGCCGGACGACGGCGTCAAGCGCCGCCGCCGGCCGGGATGCGGGCTCGCCCAGAAAGCCGCAGATGCCGCACATGCTGGTTCTCCGGGCGCGGCCCCCCTTCCCGCGCCGGGACGGGGCGGGAGGGGACCGCAGCGCCTGTCAGTGGTCGGAGCGGTGCAGGATGCTGTCGCGCAGCCCGGTCTCGTAGCCCATGCCGGCGGCGGTGATGACCGCACGGCCGGGCTCGCGGCGCAGCATGCCCTTGCGCTCCAGGATGGTCCACACCGCGTCGTTGCCGAGGCCGGTGGCGTCGCGCCCGCTGACCACGGCGTCGCCGAGATGGAAGTGGTTGCCATGGGCGTGCGGCAGGGCGGTCACCAGGAAGGCCCCCTCCTCCCCGGCCGGCGTGTTCTCGATCCGGGCGATCTCCTGGAGGAGGGTCAGGGTCTTCAGCTGAAGCGGGTTGAGGTTCGCGGGGTTCTTCTTGGGCGCCATGACTGTCCACGTTGACGGCGGTAAAGGTCGCGGCAGTAGATCGGCTGTGCGGAGCGGCTGTCAAGCGGCCGGCGTTTTTGCGTGCTGGCGTGGGGCGCCCGGCTCGGGCATAAGTCGGCCAGGAAGGCGGACCGGCCTGGCCGCGCCCGCATGTCGTTCGAGGAAGGAAGCATGACGATCCTGGTCACCGGCGCCGCCGGCTTCATCGGCTCCCACGTGGCGGCGGCCCTGCTGGACCGCGGGGAGAGCGTGCTGGGGCTGGACAACCTGAACGACTACTACCCCGCCGCCCTGAAGCAGGCGCGGCTCGACCGGCTCCTGCCGAGGCCCGGCTTCCACTTCGTGAAGGCCGACATCGCCGACCGCGCGGCCATCGAGGCGCTGGCCCCCGATTTCGCCGCGGCGACCGGCGTGGTGCACCTCGCCGCCCAGGCCGGCGTGCGCTATTCGCTGGAAAATCCCTACACCTACGTGGACGCCAACGTGACCGGCCAGGTGGCGATGCTGGAGGCGGCGCGGCGCATGCCGTCGCTGAGGCATTTCGTCTACGCCTCCTCCTCCTCGGTCTACGGCGCCAACCGCAAGCTGCCCTTCTCGGTCGAGGACCGGGTCGACTCCCCCATGTCCATCTACGCCGCCACCAAGAAGGCGTCGGAGATGATGAGCTACGCCTACAGCCATCTCTACGGCATCCCGGCGACCGGCCTGCGCTTCTTCACCGTCTACGGCCCGTGGGGGCGGCCGGACATGGCGGCCTACCTGTTCGCCGATGCCATCATGGCGGGCCGGCCGATCCGCGTCTTCAACGAGGGCCGGATGAAGCGCGACTTCACCTTCATCGAGGACATCGTGGCCGGCGTGCTGGCGGCGCTCGACCGCCCGCCCCGGCCGGAGGGCGGCGGCGCCCCCCACGCGGTCTACAACCTCGGCAACAACCGCACCGAGGAGCTTCTGCGCTTCATCGGACTGATCGAGGCCGAGCTGGGCCGCAAGGCGGTCATGCAGCTGGAGCCGATCCAGCCCGGCGACGTGCCGGAAACCTCCGCCGACATCGCGGCCAGCCAGCGCGACCTCGGCTATCGGCCGACCACCCCCATCGACGTCGGCCTGCCGCGCTTCGTGGCCTGGTACAAGGACTATCACAAGATCGCGTGATCGCGCTCGGCGCCGATCCGGGAGGGGGGGGCCGATGACCGTCGATCACGACACCCTGGTTGCCGAGGTCTACGGCGTGGCCGCCCGCCGGCTGGGCGAGGGGCCGACACGGGACGCGGTCGTGGCGGCGGCGCGCGCCTGCCACGCCGCCGCCAGCGCCGCCCTCGCCCCGCTGCTGGAGCAGGCGAAGGCCGGCGGCCAGCGGGTGGCCTGCCGCTCGGGCTGCGCCTTCTGCTGCCACCAGCACATCACCGTGAACCCGGCCGAGCTGCTGGAGGTGGCCGACGCCGTGTCGGCCTGGCCGGAGGAGAGGCGCGCCGCGCTTCGTCGGCGCCTGGAGCAGGACGCGCCGCGCATCGCCGCGCTCGACCACCAGGGGCGGCAGGCGGCGCGCCTCGCCTGCCCCATGCTGGACCGCGGCACCGGCCTGTGCGGCGCCTACGAGCAGCGTCCGATCGCCTGCCGGTCCCATTTCTCGGCGCTGCGCACCGCCTGTGAACGCGACTTCCGCAACCGCGGCGCCCGCCGTCCCGCCGACAAGGGGATTCCCACGCTCGACGCGCCCAAGCTCCGCGCCGCGGCGGCGTCAGTGGGCCTGGAACTGGCGCTGGACGCCATCGGGCTGTCCGTCGAGCCGCTGGAACTGGCCGTCGGGTTGCGCCTGGCGCTGGCGGATCCGGGCCTGTTCGACCGCTGGCTGGCCGGTGAAAACCCCTTCCCGCCGCTCGCCCCCCACCCCGCTTCCGCCCGGGCCCGCCTCGGCCACAGCTACGCCGGGATGCTGGGCTCCGTGCGCGTCCGCCTGCAACGCGCGAAACTGATCTGATGCCGGCCGCCACCACCGGCGCGAGCATGGGGCGCCGGCCGCGCGGCTACCACTGATTGGCATCGGCTTTGCCATGCGCCGGCCGCCGTGGTAAGGACGGCGTGCTCCCCATGGAGGGACCGTCACGGCATTGCCTGAGGCTCGTCACCCCTTGCCCACGCCCGCCCACCCCCGTCCGCGCCTGATCTATCTGGTCACCGAGGACTGGTACTTCTGGTCGCACCGGCTTCCCATGGCCCGGGCGGCGCGGGACGCCGGCTTCGACGTCGCCGTCGCCACCCGACTGGACCGGCACGGCGCGCGCATCGAGGCGGAGGGCTTCCGCGCGCTGCCGCTGTCCTGGCAGAGGCGCAGCGTCAACCCGGCCGGCGCGCTCGCCGCGGTCGCCGAGATCGCGTCCCTGTACCGGCGCGAGAAGCCGGACATCGTCCATCACGTCGCCATGAAGCCCGTCCTGCTGGGCGGGCTGGCCGCCGGCCTCGCCGGGGTGCCGGCGGTGGTGAACGCGCTGACCGGGCTGGGCTCGGCCTTTCTCGGCACCGGCGGGCCGGTGTCCCGCCTCGCCGGCGCGGCGGCGCGGCCGCTCCTGCGCGCGCTGCTGAGGCGCCGCAACA
Source organism: Pseudomonadota bacterium (assembly GCA_023416455.1). Classification (GTDB taxonomy): domain Bacteria; phylum Pseudomonadota; class Alphaproteobacteria; order Azospirillales; family Azospirillaceae; genus Azospirillum. The sequence goes on from JAEZHQ010000146.1 coordinate 10,394, forward strand.
GCCTGGCCATCCTGCAAAACGAGGACGACCGCCGCATGCTGGAGCAGGCCGGGCTGCTGGCCGGCGACCGCGCCTGGATCATCCGCGGCTCGGGCATCGACACCGCCCATTACACCCCCCTGCCCGAGCCTCCCGAGCCGCCGCTGGTGGTCGGCTGCGTCGCCCGGCTGCTGGCCGACAAGGGCATCGGGCCGCTGGTCGAGGCCCAGCAGGCCCTGCGCGCCCGCGGGCTGGACCTGCGGCTGGTGCTGGCCGGGACGCCGGATCCGGAGAATCCGACCGCCATCGCGCAGGCCGACCTGGACCGCTGGGCGGCGCTGCCCGGGGTGGAGCTGGCCGGCCATGTGGCCGACGTGCGCACGGTCTGGGCGCGCTGCCACATCGCCGTGCTGGCGTCCCGGCGCGAAGGGCTGCCGAAAAGCCTTCTTGAGGCGGCCGCCTGCGGGCGGGCCATCGTTGCCACCGACGTGCCGGGCTGCCGCGAGGTGGCGCGGG
>JAEZHQ010000149.1 GCA_023416455.1 Pseudomonadota bacterium
CCGCCGCGCCGCCGGCCCCGCCGGAGCCGCCCGCGCCGCCGGCGAACCGCCCGCTGGTCCTGGTGATCGACGACGAGGTGATCATCCTGATGGGGCTGCGCGTGATGCTGGAGGGCTGGGGCTACGAGGTCATCGCCGCCGCCTCCGGCGAGGAGGCGATCAAGCGGCTGGCGGCGGCCGGGCGCCGCCCGGACGTCATCCTCGCCGACTACCGGCTGCGCAACGGGAAGACCGGACCGGAGGCGCTGCGCGCCATCCACGCCCACTGCGCCGCGCCGGTCCCCAGCATCATCCTGACCGGCGACACCGCGCCCGAGCGCATCGTCGAGGCGCAGCTGAGCGGCTTCAGCATCCTGCACAAGCCGGTCTCCGCCCCCCACCTCCGCCGCCTCGTCGGGGAGGCGGCCGGCGGAACCAGCGGGGAGGCGGCGGGAGCGGCGCCCCGGCCTATGGCGCCGCCGGCGGAAGCGGGTCGGGAACCTCGCAGCCCGTGACGCAGCAGCGGCCGGGCTGCCGGGAAACGCGCCCGCCGTCGGCCAGCACGCCGCGGTCGAGCAGCCGCTCCACCAGCTCCGTCTTGCCGGCGACCGGGTAGTTGCGCCAGATCTCGCGCTTCATCGCCTCCGGCGAGCCGCCGCCGTGCAGCGAGATCACCGAATACCAGCCGCCCTGGCTGGAGGCGGTCAGATCCTCCAGGAGGCGCGCCACCTCCAGCCGCCGGGCGGCGGGGATGTCCGGCCGGCCGGCCAGCACCGCGGCGAGCGACGCCTGGGTCTCCGGGTTGTGGTCCTCGTCGGGGCCGGGCAGCGCCACCACCAGCCCGCCGGAGACGTAATGGGCCAGCCGGTGCATGTCGTAGATCCGGGTGGCGAGGAGCAGCTTGCCGATGTTGGCGAAGACCGCGTCCGGCATGATCGAGCCGGCCGGGTCCTCCGTTCCGTAGACGGAGGCGGCGACGCCGCAGGCGAAGAAGCCCTCGACGATGGTGATCAGCTCGATCATGGCGTCGCGGATGTGGCCGTGGCGGTCGGGATCGAGCCCGTTGGCCTCGATCATCAGCGCCCCGGCGCCGATCAGCAGGTCGCCGAAGCCGGCCCGCGCGCCGATGCAGGAGTGGCGGTGGTGGGTGGCGTAGCTGGTGGTGAGGAAGCCGCCCTCCTCGTGCTCGCCGGCCAGGAACACGTCCTTCCACGGAACGAACACGTCGTCGAAGACCACCACGCCGGTGGACTGGCCGTACCTGGCGGAGAAGGTGGCCGCCGCCTCGCCGGGGCGGCCGGCGGGGCGCGCCACGATGGTGACGCCCGGCGCGTCGACCGGCACCGCGCAGCAGACCGCAAAGGCCGATTCCTCCGCCGTCATGCTGCGGCCGGGCATGACCAGAAGCTCGTGCATGTAGGGGGCGCCCGTCACGATGGCCTTGGTGCCGCGGATGACGATCCCGCCGGGTTGCCGCCCGGCGATGTGCACATGGACGTCCGGGTTGTCCTGCGCCCCCGGGCGCCGGGAGCGGTCGCCCTTGGCGTCGGTCATGGCGACGCCAAGGGTCAGATCCTCCTCCTGCACCCGGTGCAGGTAGGCGAGGAAGCGCTGGTGGTGGTCGGTGCCGTGGGCGTCGTCGGTGCGCCCCGTCGCCTGGAAGATGCCGTTCAGCGCGTCGTGCGAGAGGTAGCGCTGGGCGCAGCCGGACTCCCGGCAGACCAGCCGCACGGCCTCCAGCTTGTGCAGCAGGTCGGCGGTCGTCTCGTCGATGTGCAGCATCCGGTTGACGGTGGCCCCGGAGGTGCCCTGCCGTGCGGTCATCAGCCGGGCGTGCTCCGGCCGCCTGGCGAAGTCGTAGGTGATGCCCACCGCTGCGATGCCCGGCGCGAGGCTGGGCTCGTCGGCCACGCTCTCGACCCGCCGCCCGTTCACGAAGACCCGCGGCCGGTAGCGGCGCAGGGACTCCCGGTAATCGGCGGCGGACATGAGCATGGCGTCTCCCTCCCGGCTTTCTGTTCTTCAAAAAATCTAACAATGTTCAAAAATCCGGTCAAGGGCCGGCCGCCGGGGCTTGCCGCGGGACGGCGCCGGTGTATCCTGCCGCTCCGCCCGTTCCCCGGGCGGCGCCCGGGCGGCCCGGACGCCGCCCCCAGGAGACCAGCATGACCGACCCCAGCGGGGACCCGCCCGCCCCCGCCCGCAACAGCCGGCAGGACGCGGTCAACGCGCTGAAGCGCGGGCTGATCCTCGACGCCGCGCGCCGCGTGTTCGAGGCCGAGGGGCTGGAGGGCGCCAGCATCCGCGCCATCGCCGCGGCGGCCGGCTACACGGCCGGTGCCATCTATTTCCATTTTCCGAGCAAGGAGGCGATCTACGCGGCGCTTCTGGAGGAGTCGCTCGACCGCCTGAACGCGGCGGTGGGGCAGGCCGTGGCGGCGGCGGAGCGCCCGCGCGACCGGTTGCGGGCGGCGGCGCTGGCCTTCTTCGGATTCTACGCGCGCAACCCGCGCGACCTCGACCTCGGCTTCTACCTGTTCCGCGGCGGCTTGCAGCCGCGCGGGCTGTCGGCGGCGCTGGACACCGCCCTCAACGACAAGCTGGCCGCCGCGCTCGCCCCCATCGGTGCCGCGCTGCGCGAGGCCGGGCTGGACGAGGCGGCGGCGCGGGCCGCGACGGCGGACTGCTTCGGGCACGCGGTCGGGCTGCTCACGCTCCAGCACACCGGGCGCATCCGCATGTTCGGCTGCTCCGCCGAGGCGCTGATGCGCGGCCATGTGGAGACCCTGGCCGGGCGCCTGTTCGGGTGATCCGGCGGGGCTGCCGCCCGCCGCTCCCCGGCTGAAGCCGACGGCACCCGTCAGGAGCCGTCGGCTTCAGCCGGGGATTGGGCGATGATCTGCGCGTCCAGCATGGTCCTGGCGGCGACGCTCAGCGCATCCAGGGCATTGCGGCGTTCCTGGACGAGGGCGTCCCGTTCCCGCCGCGCGGCCTCCATCGCCGCGGTATCGTAGGTCCACTGGAGCGGCGGGCGGCTTGCCCATTGCGCCTGGGTCTGCGCCGTCGCGGCCGGCTCGATGGTGCCGCCGAGCGCCTTGGCGATCTCCTGGGCGCGTTTTTGCGCCAGCGCCGGCCCCGTCAGGGTTTCCTCCGGACCCATGCTCGGCAGGCGTCCGACGGTCCCGGCCAGCGCGTTCGGCGTCATGGAAGCCCCGCTGTTGTAGAGGGTTGCCACCACCTTGCCCCCGACCTTCACGGTGGCGTGGATGTTGCTCGGGTCATTGTCGGCCTTGCCGACGGGGATCCGGAACCGCTCCTTCCAGATCTCCTCGAACTTGGCCAGGGCCTCCGCGGGCATCGCCCTCAGTGCCGGCTTCGCGGCGTCCACCCTCTGCATGGTTCCCGCCGTCACGGCATAGCCCTGGACCTGGACCGTCGTCATGGTGCGCTCCCCCTTGCTGTTCCGGACTGGTCGCGTGAGGGCAAGCAGGTCCCGTGCCAGGATGAAGGGAGGGCCGCAACCCCTTGTCGTCCGCAGGGTTGTGCCGGAGCCGGCGGCCCGCGGGGACGCCGCCCGGGGTCCGTGGCGGCGCAACCTTGCCCGGCAAAGCCTGCCGGGCACCGCCCCGTCCGGGAGCGCCGTCAGCCCCGCCGGAGCCGCTCCAGCACCTGGCGCAGCTCGCCGGGGTGCAGCGGCTTGTGGAGGAAGGAGCAGCCGCGCCGCTGGCCTTCCAGGAGCGCGCTCTGCGCCGTCTCGCCGCTCAGCACCACCGCCGGGATGTCGCGGTTGTAGAGGCGGCGGACGCGGTCGATGACGTCGAATCCCGACACCGTGCCGGGCAGCCGCAAGTCGGTCAGGATGATCTCCGGCGGGTCGGGCAGGGCATCCAGCACGGCGAAGATCTCGCGCATGTCGCCGGCCGCGGCGACGGTGCAGCCCCAGCTCTCCAGGATCATGGTGAGGCCGGTCAGCACCATGGAGTCGTCGTCCACCGCCAGCACGCGCATCCCGGCCAGCGGCGAGGGGGCGGGGGCGCCGGCCGGGGCGGGGGCCGCCGGCCGGGCGGCGGGCTCGGGGGTGCCGGCCGGCACGGTAACGGCGAACACGGTGCCGCGCCCGACGCGGGAATGCACCTCGACCCTGGTGTGCAGCAGGTCGGACAGGCGGCGCACGATGGCGAGGCCGAGGCCGAGGCCGCGGATGGGGTCGCGGTTGGGGTTCTCCAGCTGGTGGAACTCGTCGAAGACGGCGCCCAGCTGCTCCTCGGGGATGCCGAAGCCGGTGTCCCAGACCTCGACCCGCCAGCCGTCGCCCCGCCGCCGCATGGCCAGCAGCAGGCCGCCCCGCTGGGTGTAGCGGATGGCGTTGGACAGCAGGTTGCGGATGATGCGCCCGAACAGCACCGGGTCGGTGACCGCCGTGCCGGGGCGCAGGCGGGCGCGCAGATGCAGCCCCTTCTCGCGTCCCTGCGGCCGGAATTCCTCGACCAGCTGGCCCAGCATGGCGTCGAGCGCCACCGTCTGGATGTCGGGCGCGACGGTCCCGGCGTCGAGCGTGGAGATGTCGAGCAGCGCGTTCAGCAGCCGCTCCCCCGCCGTCATGGCGTTGCCCAGCATCTCCGCCGTGCTCAGGGCCTTCTCGTCGGTGATCTGCGAGGACAGCGCGTCCAGGAACAGGCGCATGGCCTGGAAGGGCTGGCGCAGGTCGTGGCTGGCCGAAGCCAGGAAGCGGGAGCGGGCGGCGGTCGTCCGCTCGATCTCCGCCCGCACCGCGCGTTCCCGGCGCGCCGCCTCCTCCGCCGACGGCAGGGCCGCGGCGGCGAACACCCCCACCGTCCGCCCGGCCTCGGTCAGCGGCACGGCGGTGAAGCGGAGCTGGGCGAGGGTGAGCGGCACCCCGTCCTCGGGGATGGCGCCGGCGGGCCGGTGGTGGGCGGCGTAGAGCGGCTCCACGGCGGCGGCGACCGCCGGCCAGAACTCCTCCAGGCAGGCCGCGGCGATGCCGCCCAGGACATTCCGGTCCAGCAGGGCGGCCAGCTCGTCGTTGCCGTGAAGGGTGGCGGAGGCCGGAGGGCCGGCCAGGACGAAGGCCGGCACCGCGCAGGCACGGCACGCCCGTCGCGCGTTCGCGACGCACTCGGATTCGTCCCATGCGATCCGGGAGGTCACATTGTCCGGGTGGCGAGGCGTCACGTCGATCCCTTTTGGCCGCGGTCGTGGTTGGCGCCCTGGCTTGAGAGGGGGCACCTTAGCCTTTCGTGGGTATGCAGCGGAATCACCCGAAAGCCCTAGTCGGATCTATGCCGGTGGCATGGGGTGCAACAGCCGATCGAGGTGGTCCTCCACCAGGTACTTGCGCCGCAGCAGCGCCATCAGCCGGATCTTCAGGACGTCCATCGGCTGTGACTTGCCGATGAAGTCGTCGGCGCCGGCGGTCAGGCTCGCGGTCAGCCGGTCCTCGCCTTCCTGGCTGGTCAGGATGACGATCTGGAAGAACAGGCCGCGCCGCCGCCGGAAGCGGTCGAAGCGCTCGCACAGCTGCGTGCCGCTGGTCTCCGGCATCACCAGATCGAGGATCACGCAGTCGAGCGCGCCGTCCTGGAGCGCCAGCACCGCCTCGTCGGCGTTGCGCGCGGCGACGACGTGGCAGCCTTCCTCCTCCAGCTCGGCGCGCAGGAACTCGCGGTAGGTGGCGCTGTCGTCGACGATCAGGATGCGCGCCCGCTTCAGGATTTCCGCCACGGTGGGGGGAGCGTTGCGCCGCTCCAGGATGGCCATCGCCTCGCGCACCACGGCGCGGGAATCGGCCGGGTCGACCCAGTGGGCGTCGGCCGGCTGGCCGGCCGAGGCCGCCCGCTCCGCCGAACCGAGAAGGATCACCGGGGCCGGGCAGTGCCGCCGCAGCTCCGCCACCACCCGGCCCGCCGCCGCGTCGCCTTCGATCAGCAGCAGGTCGACCGGGCTGCGGGACAGCTCGCCGACCGCCGGTTCCAGCCCTTCGGCGCAGCCGGCCTCGATGCCCCGCTCCTCCAGCAGGAGCTTGAGCAGAAGGCCCTGCGTCTGGGAGGCGACGACGATCAGCGCCCGTGATCCGGTCATGACGGCTCAACTCCTGTCGAAACCAGCTCCATCAGCCGGGCGGCCACCCGGTCCAGGGGCAGCTCGGCGGTCACGCCGCCCATGCGGACCGCCGCTCCCGGCATGCCGTGGATGACCGCCGTGGAGGCGTGTTCGGCGATGGTGTAGGCGCCGGCGCGGTGCATGTCCACGAGGCCGCGCGCGCCATCCTCGCCCATGCCGGTGAGGAGGACGCCGATGCCCGCCGCGCCGAAGGCGGTGGCCATGGAGGTGAAGAGGACGTCGCCGGACGGGCGCTGGCCGCACACCGGATCGCCGGCCACCAGGCGCATGGCGCCGGGGTCGGCGGCCAGATGGGTGTCGCCGGGCGCCACGTAGACGTGGCCCGGCCGGGACGGCGCGTTGTGCGCGGCGATGGCGACCGGCAGCCCGATCACCGAGTCCAGCCAGGAGGCGAAGCCGGCGATGAAGGGGGCGCCGATGTGCTGCACGACGAAGACCGGCAGCGGGTAGCCGGCGGGCAGCTCCTTCAGCACCCTGACGAGCGCCGCCGGACCGCCGGTGGAGGCGACCAGGCCCAGCGCGCGGAACCGCCGCCGCCGGTCCGGCGCCGCCGCGCACGCCGCCGCGGGC